>JAJXUZ010000040.1:0-1572 GCA_021782355.1 Microcaldota archaeon
ACGAAGTTAAATTGTTGTTGTTGTTTGCCATTTCAAAACCTCCGTGCAAATTCCCCGAGCTGTTTATATAGAAAACAGCATCCCAAGTTGATGCAGAAGGATATTTTCCTGTTTCTTCAGAAAAGATTACTCCGTTGGTGGCATTCGTCTTAAACCAAACTGCATAAGTTAAATTTTGATAACCGTTGTCTACTGGATTTAATAGCGAGGAGTTTAACTGTAGAAAACTTGTTCCGTTAAAGTAAAGGCAGTCGCCCAACAAACAGCCCGAAGTTGCCAAATTAGGTAAATAACTATTATTATAATCAAAATTATCAGGATAAGCTGAACCAGAATTTATTACTTGGCCAACTGTGGGTTCATTTGCAATGGAATTACCTAAATCCCACCAACCCAATAATTCAGAATTATTTACTGTAAGATTTCTTGTTCTAAATTCAACGGAAACATTAGTATTTTGATTATAATATTTTCCGGCAGATTCAAGTGAATATAATGAACTTACTTGACTGGCACTTAATGAAGTATTCCAAATATGAAGCTCGTCTAACTGTCCGTTAAAGTAAGTATTCCAGATATTTTGATAACCAATTAATGTGTTTGAAGAACCGGCTACTGGAGAATTAACTGACCCATAAGAAACTGAATTTAGAGGATAACTGACTCCGTCAATATAGATTGTAAAGTTACTTGGACTAACAGGTAAACCCGCAGTAGAATTGAAAACTGCCACAATTTGATGCCAATTGCCATCATTTACTGTTTTGTTAGTAAAGACGCCAATAAACAAATTATTTGAATCTACTCCAAAATCAACTGAGCCACTCAAATCTTGTTGACTTAATGGACCAGTACCCATAAACAAAGTTAAACTGTCCCCGGTTCCAGAGCCCCTATCAGAAACGATGGGATTTTCTCCTGATTGGGTGGTTTTAACCCAAACAGAAATAGTGTATTGGGCAGTATTGGGTTGAACCAAAGATGCGTTGAATAATTGATTGTATCCATTTAATTGAGTATCATAACCAATTAATCCATTTGGATAATATGGAGTATTGTTAATCGATACAACCGAATTATTGTATATTGAAGAATCGTAGGAATCGCCTTCAAAATGTAAATCTAAAAGTGGGAGAGTGCTTGAAACAGAAGATTGATTGCCTAGATTTTCAAACCATTGCCAATTAATTGAATTAGGATATTGATAAGAATATTCAGGAAGTAAGATACCAGAGCTTATACAATATCCGTTTGTTACAAAGGAATTGTTTAATGGATAATAATCTAACAAAGTATTTGATGAAAAAGTAGAATTGGTTTGAACATAATAACTGCTGCAAGGATAAAGTCCAGTGGTTGGATAATTTTCAAGTATTGGATTAAAGTATGGATTTATGGTTTGAATTGAATTATTAAGAAAAGTCAAAGTTATGTTTGACAGATAAGAGCTATAATTATTTGAAGATTAGACCCTATTGCCCTATTAATTTCTGACACAACAGTTACCTCCGTAAACAACAATGTTACTTCATTATAAACTAGTAGTTTGTCAAATGCAATGAGATATCAAGC
>JAJXUZ010000040.1:1582-8057 GCA_021782355.1 Microcaldota archaeon
GAAGATTCGGATAGGTTTGCCATTAATTGCACTATGCTTGCATTTGTATTCGAATAAGAAATTGGACTGGAATTTTCACCTGGATTTGCGAAGACCGACCAGCTTGATTCTTGACCATTACTACAAGTTGGACAACCATTATTATACAATGAACTAATTTCTCCACCGGATAAACTTCGGTTAAATAACATAATGTCATTTAGAGTGGCATTAATAGAGGGTGAATTGGAGCCCACTCCCCCAGCACCAAAAATTAATGCGTCTCCATTAGTTACTAATAAACCAGATGCGGGAACATCTGAAGTTAATTGTCCATTAACGTAACCATCAAAATCCGTTCCGTTATAGGTTACTGCAATTTGATACCAACTATTATAATTTGCATTAATCCCGGTAGTATAAACATATGCATTGCTACCTATTTCCCAAGTGTTTAATTCTAAAGCATAGTATGTCGAAGAAAGATATCTTACAGAAAATCCATCACGAAAACCATTTTCAAATGCAGAGATTAAACCAATAGTAGGCGCTCCGGTAATATTAGAAGGGTAAACATACACCCAAGATAATAATGTGAAGTGAGAGTTAACGTCTAATGAACTTGACCAAGGAACTGAAACATAAGTAGTACCTAATTTAGAAAAATTATTAGTATAGAAGAAATCGCAAACATCATTTATTACGCAATTTGAAGATTGGGTAACAGGATAGGTGCCATACACATAACCGTTGTTATTGTAACCGGATAAATCATAAACTATATTGGTAAATGAATCGTTATAAATCGAAGTTCCGGGTTCCCACCAACCCACTAAACCTGCAGAATTAAATGAAAATGTTTTGTATCTTAAAGAAATCGAAGTGTTTGTAAAACTATCAATAAATTTTCCAGAAGATTCTGAAGAATATAGTGCAGAAACTTCTGATGCGTTTAATGCTCTTTGCCATATATGCAGTTCATCAAGTGAACCTGAGAAATAGGAATTCCAAATGGAATTGTAACCTATTAATGTATTTGAAGAACCTGCAACCGGAGATAATACTGCACTTCCATTTGCAATTGAATTAAGTGAAACTAATTGCCCATCAACATATAAAGTAAAGTTACTAACTCCTACCGAAATGCCAGAAGTTGAGTTAAATACAGCCACAATTGAATGCCATAAACCATCATTAACTAAAACCGAAGAATGGCCACCTACCCAAACACCATTAGACTCTAATCCGAAGTTTACTGTTCCAGGATTACTTAACTGAACTGGATTATATCCAAGTGCTAGAATAATACTATCTGCTGAACCAGCCCCTAAATCCTCAATTATCGGATTCGAATTTGAATTAGTGGTTTTAACCCAAACAGATATTGTATATTGAGTGATAGAAGGTTGAACTAAACTGCTTGAAAGGTATTGGTTTTGTCCGTTTAATGAAATACAACTGCCAATTTGACAGTTTGAAGAGAAACTTGGATTATTGAAAGCGGCAGTAGAATGATTGTAGATTGAAATATCCTTAAAGTCATTTTCAAAATGCATATCTAAAAGAGAATTGTCCGTCCCATTACTCCATAAACCAATTGGTTCGTATGTTGACCACGAAAGATTTTCTAAAGTTGCAGCAGTTATGTTGGATAATGTTTGTGGAGAACTAAAACACATTCCATTATTACCATACGAATCGTTTGAAGAAAAGTAAGTATTGTATACTGAATTTGAGCCTGCTTGAGTAGTTCCCAAATTTATAAAATTACAGGTTAGGTTTAATTGATTTTCATTAGAGTTGGTGCTTGATGTTGAGGGGGAGGACGAATAAGTCATATTTGCAAAACTTTGTAAAAATGCGCTGTAATTTAATGAAGTTGCGGATAAGTTTGCATAGAACTGAAAAATCGAAGGAGCATAACTTGAAAAATTAAGCATTCCGTTTGAAAAAGCACTTGAATTAAAATACTGCCAATTTTGTTCTAATCCGTTAGTTCCGGTCGGATTTCCAGAATTATACAAAGAACTTATTTCAGAAATTTTTAAGGTTCTATTCCAAATTTTTAGGTCATTTAAATATCCATTAAATCCATCAAAACCGGAATTTAATCCCACCCAATTAGTACCGTAACCTTCACCCAATATTAATTGATTTTCAAGAGAGGAAACACTTAGAGTATCAGATAAAGATGAAACATAATAACCATCCAAATAAAGAGATTGATTATTGTTATTTGATATTGTTAAAACCGCCTGATGCCATTTGCCATTATTTACTGCACTAGTAGAAACAAGATTGGAATAAAGATTAGAAGGAATAAAACCTGCGTGAAGATAACCGGAATTGTTTATGTAAAATAAATTATCATAACCATTTTGAGGAATGTTTGGATAATGAGAAGATAAATAACTTAAAATCACTCCTCCAGTTGAATTGGTATTAAACCATATTGAGAAAGTTAGATTTGAATTGTCAGTAACATTGGGATTTTCTAAAGAGGATGTTAAATAGAGAAAGTCACTTTGTGAAAAGTTTAAGCAGCTTGAAAGAATGCAATTTGAGTTTATAATTGAAGGAGAATTGTTAGTTGAAAAGATAAAGTTATTAGAATTTCCAGATAAGTCAAAACTTATTGGATTGGAATAGTTCAAATTTTGTGAATCGCCAAGATTCCACCAACCTTGCAAATTTGCTGAATTAAATGTATAGTTTAATATCCTATAAGACAGATTTGCAGTAGTATAATTATGTATAAATTGTCCTTGGTCTTGCCAGCCATATAATTGAGAAATTTCAGTTGAATTTAACGTTCGGTTCCACACACTTACTTCATCAATTGAACCATTAAAGAAAAACCAATTGTTATTGGTATTGGGCCACACAGTACTTGAATAACCTGAACCGATGTATGCAACGTCATCATTTGAAATTGTAGGGGTAGCTCCATTAGATTGCAGCACTCCATCTAAATATAGATATTCTCCACTTGAATTATAAGCCAAAACTCCTTGATGCCAATTGTTGTCATTTACCGTAATTTTACTTTTAAGTTGAGCGGAGTAATATCCTCCGTGAAGATAACCATCAGTTCCGACATACAACGGAATATCCCAATTTGATCCCGCTGTTGGATAGTATGAAGTGGTGGTACCGATAATTATTCCATCTGAACTGGTTTTAAACCAAGCAACTATGGTTTTGTATGCATTAAAAGAGGAATTGTGAACTTCTAAGGTATAATTTGGCATAGTAAAGAAGTTTGAACCATTAAAGTTGTAACATCCCCCTATTTGACAATTAGTTTGATAGGTGGGAGGCGATGCTGATTGGGTTACAATGTTATTTGCATATGAAGTATCGTCTTGGGTATTATTTTCAAAATGATAATCTGCTAAAGGAATGTCACTACCGTTTGAATAAAATCCGGGTGCTTCGGTCCAAAAATAATACATACTGTTTATGTTGCTTATTTCTTGTGTTTTCAGATTAATTGGATTAGAATAACAAGTAGCATTACCTACGAATAATGAACCGGTTGAAACATAGGTTTCAGATACTTGATTATTAGAAAATGAAGCATTTGAAAGAAGTGCTGAACAGGTAAGGGGAGTTAATGAAAAATATTGAGAATTAACAAAATTAAAAGATAAAAAAATTGAAATTAACAGAAAAAATAGCAAAAACAACTTGCTAGGTTTTATACTTGATAGTTGCATTTTTACATTCTGAACTCATATTAAATCTATGAAAAAATTAAGCAGTCTTTTTATAAAAGAGTATCGGGAAATAAAGTGAAAAGTCCGTTGTTTAATTAAAAGTCAATTTTAAGATTATTAAACTAATTTTGCAATTAAACGGCTGGTTTTTAATCTCAAACTTCCTTGCTTTTAATAAGATGGAAATTGTACTTGCAAGTGACCACGCGGGGTTTACTTTAAAGGAATTTATTAAAAATCACCTTAAATCTAAAGGATTTAAAATTAAGGATTTTGGAACATTCAACATTGATTCTTGTGACTACCCGGATTTTGTAATTCCAGCCTGCACCTATATTTCAAAATGTAAACTACCCACTAAAGGAATTATTGTAGGTGGAAGTGGAATTGGAGAAGCAATAGCTGCAAATAAAGTAAAGGGCATATTATGCGCTATTGCATTTGATGAATATACTGCAGTTAAATCAAGAGAGCACAATAATTCCAATGTTTTAAGTTTAGGTTCAAGAACGGTTACTAGTAACTTAGATTATGCTTGTAAATTAGTAGACCTTTGGCTCTCCACTCCATTTAGCAAAGAAATTAGACACATTAGAAGAATTAAGAAAATTCAAAATTTTGAAAAGACTGGCAGATATCCAAAAATAAAAACTAAGAAATTAAAGTGAACCTAAAATGATAGACGATAAAAAAATTGAGGACTTGGAAAATATTGCAAAACAAATTAGAATTGATATTGTGAAAATGACTACAAATGCAAATTCTGGTCATCCTGGCGGTTCATTGGGCTCGGCAGATATTTTTACCTGTCTTTACTTTGCAGGAATAATGAAATATGATGCAAAACAGCCAAATTGGCCTAATCGAGACTACTTCATTTTATCAAACGGACATATCTGCCCAGTTTGGTATGCAACGTTAAGTCAAGCAGGTTCAATTGAATATGATGAACTTCTTACATTTAGAAAACTTGATTCAAGATTACAAGGTCATCCTACCAAATCCTTTCTTCCGTTTGTAGAAATTTCAACCGGTTCGTTGGGTCAGGGAATCGGAGCAGCAGTCGGTTTATCTATTGGCCTAAGAATAAAAGAAATGAAAAATAGGGTTTTTTGCAGTGTAGGAGATGGAGAACTTGAAGAAGGTTCAACTTGGGAAGCTGCAATGGCAGCCTCTCACTATAATTGTTCTAATTTAATTGTATTTTGTGACCGAAATGGGTTGCAACAAAATGGAAATACCGAAGATATTATTGGCTTAGAGCCACTTTCGGAAAAATATCGAGCTTTTGGCTGGAATGTATTAGAAACCGATGGTAACAATATTCAAAAAATCATTGAAGCGTTTGAACAAGCAAAATTAAGCAAAAATAAACCTACAATAATTTTCTTCAAAACATTAATGGGCAAGGGTGTTGATTTTATGGAAAATGATTATCAATGGCACGGCAAACCCCTTCCAGAAGATTTAGCTCAAAAAGCACTAGATATTCTAAATTCAGAAAAGAATTTACCAAACCCACCAATTCCCCAGAAAAATCAATAAAATTTAAAGGGATTAGTATGAATCAAACTATGAATAAACGTTCCACAAGAGACGGATTCGGAAGAGCACTTGAGCAGTTAGTTAAGGAAGATTCCAATGTTGTATTTTTAAGTGGAGACCTAAACGACAGTTTAAGAATGGAATGGGCAAGAAAAATTTCACCAAATAAATTTATTCAAAGTGGAATTGCCGAACAAAATATGGTGGCAATGTCAGCCGGATTAAGTTTAGCTGGCTTAACTCCATTTGTAGGAACTTTTGGAGCATTTATGTTACGAGCAACTGATCAAATTCGAGTAAGTGTTGCTTTAAGCAATTTAAATGTGAAGTTTGCTTCTAGTCATTGCGGTCTGACCGTAGGACAGGATGGCGCAAATGCCCAAGTCTTAGAAGATTTGGCATTGTTTCAAGCATTACCAAACTTTACCATATTAACTCCGGCTGATTTTAATGAAGCTTTTGAAGCTACATTATACGCACAAAAAATCAATGGTCCGGTTTATATTAGATTAAGTAGAGAAGAAGTGAACGACGTAAGTGAAAGTCCCTACGACTTTACAAAGGCATCAATTCTTAGACAAGGAAGTGATGTGGCAATTTTAACTTACGGAAACTTAGTCAATCAATCATTGCAAGCCGCAAAAATATTAATGGAAAAGGAATCGATAAGCGTTAAAGTGGTAAACTATCATTGTCTAAAACCATTTGATGAAGAAAGTTTAATTCAAACTGCAAAAGAATGTAATGCATTAGTTATAGTAGAGGAACATCAAAAATTTGGCGGACTTGCAAGTAAAACGTGTCAGGTTTTAGCTGAAAACTATAATTGTCCGGTTGAAATAGTTGCAGTTGAAGACAAGTTTGGACAAAGTGGTAAAGCGGAAGAATTACTAAATAAATATGGTTTAACTACTCCAAATATTATTAGAGCAATTAAAACTGCAATTGCAAGAAAATAAAAAATAAGGTCTAATTTTATCTATTTGATTGGATTATTAAGAATTAATGCTTCAAAAATGGGAACTAACTTATTGAAGTATTTAATCATCAATGTGATTTTACTTTTTGCTTAGACCTTACCCAAATTAATGCACCAAATATTGCGAAGATTAACACAAAGATATTGGTATCTGGAATACTGGTTTGTGTTGGTCTAATTGCATTAATTGTACAGCTTGCATTCACATTGATTGAACCATAATCATAATATGCATAAAGATTGTACGCTCCGC
>JAJXUZ010000041.1 GCA_021782355.1 Microcaldota archaeon
TCCACCATTTTGGTCATTTGCATTTAATGTTACTTGATAGTTACCTAAAGGAACATTTGAATATGCAGTAATTGTTGCTGGAATTGAAATTGATTGACCGGGTTGCAAGTTAATTTGAGTAGATTGCAAGCTCAAAGTAAAGTATTGATTGGTGCTTGCAAATAATAGGAAGTTTTGTGCATCGTTTCCAGTATTAGTCAATCGAACTGAAACTGGAACTGATTGACCTGAACTTAAACTAATTTGCAATGGATTTACTTGCAATTGTGCATCAGCTACACTTGGGACATAAAAACAGATGTTTGAAGAGTAAACGGATGAGCCGGTTTGCAACGCATTTAATCCGAAAGTCAATGAATAGTTACCGGAACTTACTCCATTAGTATTTATGTTTAAGTAAGTGGTTCTCCACTGACCATTTCCGAATCCATAAAGATTTGGTTCAACAGTATTGGCAACTAAATTGTTGTATCCTGAATCAATGGTTGCTTGATAATCGGAGGAAGGACCACTTGCGTATACTGAAATTGGTACTACGGATTGAGAATCTGCTGGAAGGGAAATACAAGGACATAATGCATTGTTGTAAGTTAATGCAACTGCCGATGAAAATGTAGAAGAAAATATGTTTGCGTAACCGTTGGCATTAGTCTGGAAGTTTGAGGTTGCTCCGCTAACTGAAACGGTGGCAGTGGATAATGGAGCAAGAGTGTTACAATCGTAAACATACAAAAGTAAGTTGCCAATTATTGCGGAAGGAGAAATTGGTTGTACGGTTGCGGTAAAGATGTCGGTTTGTACTGAATTTGCTGGAGCTGCAGTATCAGTTGCAGTAGCGTAGTAGTATACAGTAGTTCCTACTGGATAGGAACCTAAATAGAACGAACAAGTATTGGCAAAACAAGTAGATGAATGCCAGCTACCTTGACCAACTCGGTAGAAAATATCGGTACTTTGAATATTGTAAGAACCTGAAGCATTTGCAGTAATGTAGATTGCGGATGTTGGATAAATTATTCCATTTGGACTTATCGACAATGAAATTGATGGAAGAGAATATTGACTATACAAAGTTTGGGCTTGAACAGTGAAGCTTTGGGTGTTTGTAGTTGCGGAATTGTAGTTTGAACTTGAATCAATTGCTTGAGCATAGTAAGTAACTGAATCTCCAGTGTTGAATGGACCGATTGAAACTGAACAGGTATCGGTGTTGCAAGATGCTTGTTGGGCCTGTCCATTATTTACTGAATAGAAAATTCTAAGTTGACTAATTCCTGCACTTGAAGAAGCATCTGCGATAAGTCTTACAGTTGCACCAGAAACTACGGTACTGGTTGGACTTCTGAATACTTCTACTTGTGGAGGAGTGGTGGTAGATGAAGAAGTTTCGGATAAACACATTGAAGCAACGTTAGGATAGTCTTGTTGAACGTAAATTTCCTGAGTTGCCGAAGTGTATCCGTTTGCTGTTGCAGTAACCGAATACAATCCACTTGGACCACTGGAATTAGCAGTTGAATTACAAGTGGAATAATTTAATGAAAATGAACTTTGACCAAAGCTACTTAATTGGTAGCTGGCAGTTGAAAGTAATCCGTTGTTTCCGTTTACATTTAATGAAAATGCGTTTGTTCCATCTGCACCTACTGGTAAACTAACGCAATAATTTACTTGTTGGCTTGATTGACCGCCGATGATAAGTGAAGATGGCGAGATTGTTACTGGATAATTTCCTGATGGAGAAAGAGTTACTTGCTGGCTGTTAATTCCATTATTGGTAATAATTGCTTGAGTACAAGAAGTAGTTGAAGGTAATGCGTTTACGTTTTGAGAGACAAATGATGCGGAAATTGAACCGGTTGGACATAATGGAATGTTAAGATTTGCTGACTGACAGTTTGTTGAATTAGATGAAACTAATGCTTGGATATTTGATACTCCCGAGTAACTTGATGGAATGCTTAATGAATAATTCAAATAATAACCGTTTGAATCAGGAAGATAGACCTTAGTTGGTCCAGAAACGGATAATGCTGATGCTAATGAAATTGAAGCATATTGTGCAGTAGATGAATTTTGTTGCACTCTTATGGAAAAACTTTGAATTCCGGCATTACAACTATTTGATGCTAATTCGGCTTCAATTGAACAGCTATTTATTGATGAAGTTGGAGTGAGTAAAATTTCAATTTGGCTGGTTTGGTTTATTGATACTGAAACGTTTTGGTTATTTGATACGTATCCTTTTGCACTAGATTGTAAAGTATATGAACCGTTTACCATTTGGAAAGTTGCTTGACCGAATGAATTGGTTTGAGCATATAATCCATCAACTGATAATTGTGCTAAAGATACAGGTGCATAGGTTGATGAATCTAATACGGTTACTGAAAGTGAACCTGAACCGTTTACCCTTGAAGTGGAAGATGATGTTGAGGTTGAAAAACTATATGGACTGCAAGTAACATTTGAAACTGATGAAGAAATTTGATAATTCGCGTTTGCTTGGTAATTATCGCAATAGTTTGTACTTGAATAACAGATTCCAGAATTTGTAGAATTGTTGCTACTGGTTGTTTGGCATTGTGCATTGAAAGTTTGACCATTGCCACAACTAATTGAAGCAAAAGAAGGAGATTGAGAGTAATTGTAATAATTTACTGAAACTGAATTGTTTGAGGCACCGGTATTTTCTTGAACATAAACTGCGCACGAACTTGCTGAAGCTGAACTTGAAAACGAAATTGAATTGTTTGAAGAACCAGTATTTGTTTGATTTGTTGCAAATGGGCCTACATTGAATGAATAAGTGGGAGTGTATCCGACTAGATTATTTGCTCCGTTTTGCTTTGCGTATGCCCAATAAGTAACAACATCACCTGGTTGAAATGGTCCAACAGTCACGTGACAGTTTGATGATGAACAACTTTGGCTTTGAGCACCTTGATTGTCTACCGAATAAGCAATGGCAGTGTAAATTATGCCGTTTGGACTGGAAGAGTTCGCGGATAAACTTACTACTTGATTGTAATTTACTTGACCTGCTGGTGACCTAAGTACGCTTACTGATGGAAAGCCGGCGTAAGAATATTGGCTGGTTAAACAGACATTGATTTGCGAATTTACTGATTGGTATAAAGTATAATTTAAGGATGAAACCGAATAACCAGAATTTTCTACTGAAACTAAGTAGGTTCCGGAAAGTATATTGGAAAAAACTGCATTTGCAGAACTATCGGTTATTGAATAATAGTTTGAACCATTTGGCATAATCAACGATACTGCTGAATTTGGCAAGTAAGCTCCGGTTGAACAGTCTAATACGTGAACGGTGAAGTTGGAATTTGTTGAACTAACTTGTGATGTTTGGAAGCTTAACTTAGAAGTTGTTGAAGTTAATGAGTTTGAGTCAGTTGATGATGCCCAATAATAAACTGTTGAACTGGAAGGTACTGAATTTAGAGTTACTGAACAGTAATTTGAATAACATACTTGACTGGATACCCCTTGATTAGAAATTTGATAATATAATGTAGTTGAAACTATAGTATTTTGACTTTGAGAAGTAGCAACTACGGTAATTGGAGTGTTTGCAGATACGATAGAATCTGTTGGGGTTCGATAAAGACTAATTGCAGGTAAAAGAGTAGATGCCGATGTAAATTGGTTTGATACTGAACCGGATTGAACTTGATAGATTATATTTGAAGTGCTTGAGGTTAAACCATCCATATTGGTTGCCTGAGCGTAGTAAGTAATAGTCTGACCATTTGGCAATTGTGGAATTTGTACCGAACAGCTGTTGCTTTGGCAGAAGAAGTTTTGAGTAGCTCCGCTACCAATACTGTAACTTAATTGAGTGTAAGAAATTTGACTGTTAACATCGGATGATTGAGCAAAAAGAGTGTATCCGGAATTTGAATTTACTCCGTTTGAATATACTAACTTTGCAGACACTAAAGGAGAGGAAAAACCAGGAGTGCTTGAAGCTAAACAATATTGATAATTATTATTAGAAAATTGCTGTGCAGTTAGAGAAACCACGAGTGGTTGATAACCAGTTGCAGAAAGAACACCGTAATAAGCTTGGTTTGGATTTAGAGAGTTTAATGTAATGTATCCTAGCTGATTAGAGGAATAACTGGTGCCGTCAATATTCAATACTGCAAAGGCGATTGGTAGTGAACTAGAGCATTGACCTACATAAACAGATACTGATGGATTTACAGCTTGAGCTGAAGCGAAATTAGTAAGCAATGCTGCTGAAAATACAAGAACTAAAAATATACCTAGAATATTGATTGGTTTGTTCAAATCTATCCCTCGCATATTACTACTATGCAGTAGGTAATATTTAAGCATACTGATAAACTGAGTTTTTGGGCTTTGGGCTAATATAGAGTAAAAAGGTGGGGTCACGGGGATTTGAACCCCGGCATCGAAGTCATTCCCTAATTAAGCTCGTCATTAATTCAGAGCTCCATTTCTTAAGTCATTGTTGCAATGCAACTCAAAACGTTTTGGATGCGGCCCTTGCAGTTGAAGCAATAGGCTGTCTGGAGCCTCGCGTACTGCCAGGTTATACTATGACCCCGAAAAATCATTTTGGTTATTTGCAATGAATTGCAAATCCGAGATGATAGTTAATTAAGAATAAGCAAAGTTTAAGATTATATTACTAAGCAAGCATTAGAGCAGCGCAACTTAGGATTGGTGTTAAATTGATAATTGCCGGAGTAGATGAAGCAGGAAGAGGACCAGTAATTGGGCCGATGGTATTCTGCGCTTTTGCAATTGATGAGGAACTTTCAAATACATTAAAGGACAGGGGAGTTAAGGATAGTAAAATATTGAGTTTTGAGCAAAGAGAGAATTTGTACGATTGGTTGGTTAGTTTTAAAAAATTTAAATCGTTTGCGTTAAGTGCTTTTGAAATTACTATTATGATGAGAAGTAAAATAGGATTGAACGATATAGAAGCTAAAATTGTTTCAAATTTGCTTTTAGAATTATCAAAAGATGTTGCGATAAGTAAGGCAATCATTGATTCTCCCGACCCAATTGCAAGCAAATATGAAAAAAGGATTAGAAGATTCAACAATTTAGAGTTTAATTTGCAATGCGAAAACAAGGCTGATTTTAATTATCCGGTTGTTTCTGCTGCAAGCATCATAGCAAAAGTAGAAAGAGACCGGTTAATAGAAGAAATAAAAACTGATTTGAGTAAAAAAGGAATTGATTTTGATTTTGGCTCGGGTTATCCTCACGACCCAAAAACAATTGAATTCTTAGAAAAATATCATCAAAATGAAAATGTTCAAATTTATTTAAGACAAGAGTGGGCAACAGTAAAAAGATTCAAAACCAAACAATTCAAACTGGATAATTTTTAATGATTTGAAGTAAAAATGATCGAACGAAGATTAATTGATAAGTATCCGTTTCTACCAGACTCAAAAGCTATAATCGGTGAGCGGGAAGGATTGGTTCCGGATTCAATTGAAAGAGAAAAAGCAATTGGAAGGGCAATTGATTCAGTCAAAGCAAATGCTCAAACAAACGATTTTGGTAATTTGAGAACATTTACTCTATCAAAATTACTTATTTGCTTACTTGACAATGATTATTATTTAATGAAATTTGCTCAAACTGAATCATCTAGGGCAGCAAGCAACCTTAGAGAAGAAAGTGATTGGGATTTTCTTAAGATAGTAGGTTCAATGTTTACTTCATTAGAAAAAATTGATGAAGAAACTTTTGCAATCTCATTAATTGATTTCTTGAATTCCTCAAATGGTATGGAACAATATCAGATAAACAAGGGAAAAATAATTCTAAATAGAGAACAACTTATTGGCACTTTCAGAAAAGCAACCTATGGAAAAATTAGAAATTTTAATAGAATTCCACAAGATTCTCAAGTTAGAGTAATGTTCAAAGATGATATTGAAAACTTACTTTCAAGATTACCAAAACCACCAATAATCTCTTCATACTCAGGAAAATATCTTTCATTGCCTTGTGTGAAAAATGCATTAGCACATACACCAGAAGGAAAACGATACTATGCTTGTTTATCAATTTGCATCGCTTGCAAAAAAGATGGACTTTCAGTTGAAAACGCAAATGGCATACTTGAACAGTTTGTAAATAATTCTGGAAAAACTAGTCACCCGTTTACCATCAAAGAAGCTTTGGCAACATTAAATTGGGTTTATAAGAAAAATCCTAACTTTTCTTGTAAAATGCAAAGGGCAAACGGGCTTGCGACCCCAGACATATGTAAATCCCCTTGCACTTACGAATCATCAAGAATCAAAATTAATAGAGTAAACAAGAGCACGGATGCATAATGGATGAAAATGAAAAAACCGGTGAATCCAAATCGAATAATCAAAATCAATTAAAATTTGTGCAATCTGTTCTATCAAAATATTACTCGTTAGACAAAAATAGAAAGAGAATATTCATACCGAATATTGAAAACAGAGAATTTGGGGCGGGAATTGAAAAGAAAATTGATTTTAGACATCGTTCGTTTTCAAGTAATTTTGAGTTTTATGAATTTCTTACCAGAACTGCTCCGCTTTACGTATCTTATTCCACTGCAATTTATCGGTTTCCATCAGCAAACCCAATGGAAAAAAAAGAAAGATTGGCTACAAATTTAGTGTTTGATTTGGATAATACTTATGAATCTGAAAATCATTTAGAAGAAACTCACAACGATATTATTTGTCAATATTGTCTAAAAAGAGCAACTGAAGATGCAAATAGATTTGTTAAAGAATTCGTATTAGATGATTTTGGATTTAGTCGGCAAGATATCAACATAAACTTTAGTGGTAGTAAAGGATATCATATTCATATTAGAAACGAAAGTGTGAGTCAACTGTCATCCGATTCAAGAAAACAATTATGTGATTATGCTGCTGGTTTTCAAATAAGACCTTTTGATGAAACTGGAAATGGCGGAATTTTAATTAAAAATTATCAAAGCAATAAACGAAGCTATACCGTTAATGGTCCAAAAGAAGGAGATTTTGGATGGAAGAAAAAGGTGCTTTCCTGGACAATTGATTTTATTGAAAAGTCCCAAGACAAAGACCTTAAAGAAATGGGAATTACAAGGCCAATTAAAATAAAGCAATTTATGGAAAAGAAAGGAGAAATAATTAAAGCAATTAAAAACGGACTTTGGGAATATTTAGATATAGATAAGAATTTCTTTGAAAATTGTGTTCAAAGGGCAATTTCAAATATCAGAGTAGAAACAGACAAACCAGTTAGTTTTGATTTGGCTAGATTAATTAGGGTGCCAAATTCTATTCACGGAACAACTGGTTTGGTTGCAATTGAAGTGCAGGATTTAGAAAAATTTGAACCATTAAAGGATGCTATTGCTTTTGAAGGAAAGGGTTGTAGAATTTATACTTTAGAATCAATAAAATTGAAAATGAATGAGAGAGAATTTGTATTAGAAAAATTTAAAGAAGAAAGTGTGCCGGATTACCTTGCGGTTCTACTTGTTTTGAAAGGTAAGGCAAGAATATTAGATGAAGTTTAATACATGCAAAATTGCAATACCAATTATTACGAAGAGTATAATTGTTTTGAGTAAACTTTCGTTTTCTTGTTTTATATTCCAACTTTCCATAAAGATAACTCAGCATTAATTGATTAAAACAACATTTAGTGAAAATCTTTTTTATAAATGTATTTGATTTGACTGGTCGTTTGAGTTTAGCTCTAAAGTATTCTCATTGACTTGTTCGGTTATGGAAAGTTTTTTTGCTCGGGGATAATTTATTTGAAGGTTTTCGGAACTGTCCGACTCCCTCCACTTTTTATAGAAATCAGACA
>JAJXUZ010000042.1:0-3824 GCA_021782355.1 Microcaldota archaeon
ATTACTTCTGATTGTGCTGGAAATTTCTATGTTACCCTGCAAAACAATGCTTCTTCTCCATTTAGTGCACAATTAGTTTCTTCAGGAGACAGTGCAATTACCAGTTATGTTGATGTTGGTTCAAGTAAAACCATTCCATCAAATTCAAGTACAAACTTTACTATTAGTTTCAAACTTCCAACTAATCAACAAACAACTAACAACCAATTAAATTTAAACCTTAGAGTAAAAGGAACAAATGTTCAACAATCATTTCCTTTAACTTTACTTTCAAATCCACAAATAACTTTAAATCCATCAATAATTTCCATTACCGATACTTCCAGTCACGTATTTCCAATTACTCTAATAAATTCCGGAAGCGTACCTATTACTGGTTTTAATTTTGGTTTTTATGCTGACCCAAATCTTGCCGCTGTTTGTCAATCAGATGGTTCAGGATGTTTTTCTGTCAATCTTTTAAGCAGTCAGAATTTAACTGCCATTCCTGCAAATTCTCAAATTACCTTTGAATTAGATGATAAGGGATTAAGCAATTTGCCTGCAGGAACTTATCTTGCTCAACTTCAATTAACTGCAAACTGCATTGAAAATCCAGGAATAGTTTCTAACATTCAAATACAAATTCCTTCGACTTCTTAAACTTTACAATTTTTTAATTACATACGGGCCTACTTTTTCAAATCCTAAATTTTGATAGTATTGTCTTACTCCTACTCCGGAGGTAACTGCAAGTTTCTGTGCTCCCCATTCATTTTTTGCAATTTCACAAGCAAGTTCAATTAATTTTTTGCCCAAATGCATATGTTGAATAGCTCCAGTTAAGGCCTTTCCAACTTCAACCTGTTCTCCAAATACTCTTAATTCCCTTATTCCCGCAGTTGTATTATCAATCGCATCGTGTGCACTGGGTGTATCGCTTTGTTTTCTTAATCTTAAAAATCCTGCAAGCAAATCTTCACTTTCAAAATCATAAGTGATAAAACTTTCCAATCCTTCGCTTGCCTTATAGTCGTATCTATTTAATTGCAAATCATTTAAGTCAAGAGTTTTTTTGTTTTTCCAAGAGTATATTCCTGCTTCTCTACATCTAATGCAATTACATTTGTATCCTTTTTCAATCATAGTGGCTGCAACAATTTCTCTTAGGTTTGTTTCTTTTACTCCCGCAGCAATTTGTGGTGTTGGAATATCTCGGTCAATTCTCATAATTCTTGTATAAATCGGGCAATTTCTTTTAATTTCACAAATCACATCCACAACTTCTTCAGTAGTATATGGTGTAAAGTTTCCGCTTTTCCATTCCTCGTGCATCGGAGTTCCCGGAATAATTAATAACGGGTAAATTTTGAGCATATCCGGTCTAAAATCTGGGTTAGAAAATATTTGTGGCAATTCCACCTTTTCCTTTTCAACTGTGGAATATGCGCCAAGCATAATGTGATAACCGACTTTCAAAAAAGTGTCCTTACAAGTCTTAGTAGCCCTAATTGACTCGTTAACATCGTGTCCTCTTTTTGTCTTCTCTAAAACTTCATTATCTAAAGACTGCACACCCAACTCGATTCTGGTTGTTCCCCAATCTAAAAGTTGTTTTACTTGATAATCTTTGGCCCAATCCGGTCTAGTTTCAATTACTAAACCAATTACTCTGCTGTCTGCTGTTTCGTTTTTTAAAATTGATTGTTCTAAAGTCTCAGAAACTTCATTATTAAAAGCATCATATGCTCCTTTCAAGAAATTTTGTTGATAATCTGTTGGAAGAGAATTAAAAGTTCCACCCATAATAATTAATTCACATTTAGATGGATTATGTCCATTATCTTTAAATTGATTCAATCTGCTTTGAACCTGTCGGTACGGGTCAAATCCGTTAAATCTTGCTCTTCTTGCAGCCGGTTCAAATCCAGTATAACTTTTAGCAGCAATTGCAGACGTAGGGCAATAGGTGCATTGTCCGGGACACCAAGCAGGTGCTGTCATTATTGCAACTACTGAAACTCCGCTCATTGCTCTTCCAGAAGCTTTTCTAATTGCTCTAATTAGTTCGGTTGCCTGTGTTCCGTAATCAATTTTTAATTGGCGAATAATTTTAGTATTAGAAATTACTTTAGACATTCCATATCTGCAAGAAACATTGTTTTTTAATTTTGAAATGACTTTTTTTGCTTGATTTGATCCATTTGTTTTGTATTCTTGCCAAAGTTCCACTGTGCATTGTTTTGAAACTAATGATTCTAAATCGCCCTGACTAAGAGTCAACTCTAAGCTCAAATTTTCACTACCCCTTTCGTATACTAATTAATAGAGTGAGCAAAAAGAATAAATCAGTTAATTTTTTAGCCAAATTCAAAGAATTAACTTTATTTTAACAAACTTCCAATTGCTGCCCAAATTGAATATACATATGATTCTGACCAAGGAAACAATAAGAATCCCCTAGCCGATGCTTTAGCATCAGTAAGTAAGTCCGAACCCGCAAACAATGTAGTAGTAGCAGTTGAGTTTATACTAGAACTTGAAAGTGATTGAGCGTAAAAATCAATTGGATAAGTTCCTGGTTCTTTAGGAAACATTGAAACTGGAACTAACACGCTACTTTGTTTTGCAACAAATACTTGAGTGGAAAATGGTTGAACTCCTGTAATTCCGCTAGCAGTTAATGTAAAAACATCATCTGCATTTCCCGAGTTAGTTAACTTTACTTGGTAATCTGCCGATGAGCCAAGGTAGACTTTAACCGGGTCGTTTACAATTGACAATGAAAACACATTTCTTGAAACTGTTGCGGTGGCAAAAATTGTTTGAGGAGCAACATCTCCGTAGTTATTTACTGCTTGAAACGAAAATTCATAATTTCCGTCGCTTGCATTTGGTCCAATAATTACGTATGCTTTTAATGGATTTTCATAAAGTCCACTATTCTGACCTACCCACCCTGAAGATAAAGTGGATTCGTTAACTTTCACAATATCCCAATTATAATCGCCCGCAATGCTGTAATTTGAGCCAATTACTGTTTTAACAAATGTATCATTTGAAACTTCTATGTCTACTTTCTGACCTGGTCCAACCATACCTAGATTTACTGCATTTGCATTACCATTAGAAATTACCTGTTGAATGGGTTCGAGTATTTTAACCGCACTTGCATTAGAGTAATGAGTAAGACTAACTAGAAATATTAAAAAAACTAAAATTGCAAACTTTTCCACAAAATTCACCTGTTTAAATAACTCTTATTTTAAAATATAAATTATTGTATACAGAGTAAATATCAATTAAATAAATTATAATCTATGACTTGTTATCCAGCTAAAATTCAAAGTTTACCAAATTCTTAAATTAAACTAAGTAGTTCAACTATTTGAAGAAAATGAATAAGTTTCCACCCACAGATTCACTTGAATCAAACCTTCAAAAACTTGAAAGTGTAATTGAAAAAATCGATTCTTTAATAGTTCCCACTGCAAAAGAGTCAGAAGATGAGAAAAAAGTAGCATTAAAAATTGCCCATAGTATTCAGGAAGCACTAAATTCATTTTCAGTAAAAGTATTTTTAGTGGGTTCTACTGCCCGAGATACTGGCTTACGAGGGGAACGCGATATTGATTTATTTGTCTGTTTTCCTCAAACCTTTTCTAAAGACGAAATAGTTTCTCATACCTTTAAAGCAACTAAAATGAGTGTAATTGCCGATTGGCAAACTCATTACGCATCTCACCCATACTTGCAAAGTGTGATTGAAGGATACGCTGTTGAAGTAATCCCCTGTTTTATTGTACTTGCCAATCAACCAATAAAAAGCGCAGTGGATCGCTCCC
>JAJXUZ010000042.1:3834-7517 GCA_021782355.1 Microcaldota archaeon
TATGGATTATTTACAGAAAAGACTTACTCTCTCTCAAAAAAGAGATGTTAGGGTACTTAAGAAACTTCTAAAAACAGCAGGAATATATGGAGCAGAATCAAGTATTGGTGGTTTTTCTGGTTTACTTTGCGAATATATGATTTTGAACTACCGAAGTTTGATTGGACTTTTAACATCAGCTAGTAAGTGGATTCCCCCCGTAATTATTGACTTAGAAGGCACAAGAACGCAAAACGAATCAGACATAATTAAATTAAAAGAGCAGTTTTCTACTCCATTAATTTTAATTGATGCAATTGACTTCAATCGAAATGTTTCCGCTTCAGTAGGTTTAACTGCATTTTCGAGTTTTGTTTCAATTGCAAATTCCCTTCTATCAAATCCTTCCGAGACCTTCTTTTTAAATGAGAAATCAAAACCCCAATCCTCTATGGATGTAGTTGAACTTGAAAAACAAGTGGAAAAAAGAGGAACTAGTTTTATCGCATTGACTTTTCCACTTCCTAATTCTGTTGTTGATGATATCGTTTTTCCTCAAATTAGAAAAACAGTTCAATCAATTCATTCTAAATTACTTTTAGAAGATTTTAATGTAATTGACTATCATTTAAAATTGTATGAAAAACAAGCGTTGGTATTTTTTGAATTGCAAAGTGGCAAACGCACTAAAATAAAAAAAATATCCGGCCCACCAGCCTATTTGTTTACTCCATCGTTAGATTTTCTTTCTAATCATCCCCCTCAATCAATCTTAAGGGGACCGTATATAGATGGAGAAAGAATTGTTATTGAAGTTTTAAGAAACATTATAGATTCAGATAAGTTTTTAGTAGAATTATTAAAAACCGAAAATGCAATTTCAATTGGTCCGGACATAAAAGAATCTATTAACAGAGGAAAAGTATATTCTCATATTCAGTTTATGGAATTATTGAAATTAAAAGAATCAGAATTTGCAAGGTTTGCACTTGAAGAATATTTATTCAAAAGAAGTTTCTGGCTTTAAGAATATCTCTATTTTCTTTTTATAAGTTACTTAGTAAATTTACCATACTTTTATCGGACGAATCTTTGTCTCTTTCAATAACAAAAATCTTTGAGCTTGCACTTTCTTTCAAACTTTCATCATGAGTAATCAAAAAAGCCTGAGAAACAAATTTTGGTAATTGGTCGTGCAACGCCCTAGATAGCATTGATACAGCCATACTATCCATATTATGCGTAGGCTCATCAAGTATAATTAAACTCATTGAAGGGGATAATACTAACGCGAGCGCTACTCTTAAACAAAGTGCAGCGCACACCCGTTCTCCTCCACTTGCACTTTCAATAGCCATCCAATTTCCATCAGCCGCTTGAAGTTCTAAAATATAGTCGCTTTCATTTGCAATAAGTCTCATTGTCGGATAATCTCCATACGGATAGATATTTTTCCATAGGGCATCAGAAGCCTCATTTAATGAAGAGATTAACTGACTTCGCAAAGTAGTTTGAGTATCAATTAAGGAATTTAGGATTTTTTGCATATTTGCAGTTGTGGCTTCAACTTTTTTCAATCTCTGAACCGATGATTCTACTTCGTCTCTTTTCTTTTTAAGTAGTTTTTCTTGATATGTAAGATTTTCCAATTCAATAGTTTTAATTCTTTTTTCAGTTTCATAACTCGATTTCTTAATAACCAAGTCGCTTTGAATTGACCTTTGATTTTCAAGTTCATTTTCTTTATAGTTCATTCGTTTGATTTGTTCATTTAATAGTAAAATATTCCTTTCAATTTCTTTTTTCCTAAGTTTATGATTAATCACTTGTTTTGTATGTTGTAAATCAGAAAGTTTTTTCTCAAATTTCTCTAGTTTTTCAATAGTAAACTTTTCTTTTAACTTAATTAGTTTGTTCCGATTCGCTTCGTTTTCATCAATTAAGTTCTGCTCTTCAGTTTTCAATGACGACAATTGTTTAATTTTATTTACCGAATTCAAAAGATTAGTTTTTTGCTTGTTAAATTGATTAAAACTTACTTGCAACTGTTCAATTTTCTTTTCAATCTCTTTTGCAAGATTCTCTTTGTTTGCTATTTCAGAATATTCTTGTTGACTTTTTTGGAGTTTTACTTCCTGGGAATTTATTGAATTTTCTAATAAGACCATTTCAGAATGTAAATTGGTGTTGTTTGTAATATTTGATTTAATCAAGTCTATTTCTTTATTAAATTCCTTAATTTTAATCTCAAGTTCATTTACTCTTTTTTTAGCAAAAACCAGTAATTCTTCTGCATTTTTCTTATCTAGTGGTTTAAGGCAGATTGGACAAATAGAATCTACTTTTTCTAGGGCTATAATGTTCTGTTTATTTTTACTTAATTCACCCATCAAATTCGATAAGTTGTTATTCAAATCTTTAAGTTGATTGTTTAGCTGGTCTACGGGCCACACTAATGACGATTTAATTTTTTGGTAGTTTTCTTTGTTTTTCACTAGCTCTAAATTTATAGACTTTATTTGTTCAGAATAAGCATCTGCCTTTCCAGACAATTGTCTTGCAGTTAAAAGTAAACTCGTCTGGCTTTTAATGGCCTCTTGAATTTCTTGGACTTTTTTATCTGATTCTTCAATTTGAGCCAACATTACTGATTCATTTTTGATTTCAACATCTTTGAATTCTTCAATGTTTAATGCGATCTTTTCAATTAATTTTAGATTTCTTTCAATTGTTTTTTCAAGAACCGAAATATCTCGGAGGTTTTCTTTAAATTCCGCAATGTTAATCGTCAAAATTTTCTGTTCGTTTTCGATTTTAGGAATATCGAAATTTTCCACATCAAATTCTTTCAAATCATTTATCAGTGAAGATAGTTGCCCTTCCATTGCTTGTTGAGATTTCAAATCAGATGTTTTTTCTGAAAAATCCTTTCTTTTGTTTTCTAGTTCATTTAATTTAGAATTGGCTTCTTGCAAAGATTGCAGAGTATCCTTTAAGTCTTTATCATTTTTTTCCAAATGTAATTCGACAGTTTTAATCTTCGATTCTATTTCATTTAATGTTACTGATTCTTCGTTCCAATTTGAGGCGGTTAGAAAGATGTTTAGTTTAGTTGCCTCATCTTTGAGTTGATTAATTGTGGTATTGGCAGTTGAACGAGCAATTTCAAATTTACTTATTCCAAGTAAATCATCAAAATATCTTTTTCTTTCTCCCTTTGTTAAGTAAAAGAACCAATCCAATCTATTCTGTTCAGAATATATTGCCCGAATAAAAAGTTCATAATCTATGTTTAATAGATTTCCTACTGTTTCAGTTACTCGTTGAGGGCCGGATTCAATAATAGAATTGCTGTTTCTCAAATAAGCTGTTGCTTCTCCTTTTTTGTAAATTCTTTCTACCCAATAGTCTTTTCCGGCAACATCAAATTTAACTTCAACTGAAAATTCGGAATATTTAGTAGGTCTTGCCATTATGGCATCCTCTAAGCTTATCCTATGACTTTTAATTGAAGGAAAGGTTCCAAATAAAGCGAAACATAGTCCTTCAACAATACAGGTTTTGCCCGAACCCATCTGACCTATAATTAGATTTGTTCCTTCTGAGAATTCCAAATCAGTGGATTCGTGACTTTTAAAGTGTCTTAACTTAATTGCATTAATCATTGAATGTAAATAAGTGGCGTTATTGTTTTAAGAGTATAG
>JAJXUZ010000043.1 GCA_021782355.1 Microcaldota archaeon
ATCTTCTACGTGCGCCATATTTTCCCTCCTCTATTAATTCCATTTGGTATAGTTTTCAATTGCTTTTCTGTAAATTTGCATAAACAAAGTGTTGATAAATTCCCAATCAAAATATTGTGATTTAACCCGTTGAGCCCCTCCCTTAGAAATTCTATCCGAAAGCTCCTCATCCTTAAGAACTAATTTTAATATTTTTGAAAGATAGGTGGGCGGTAAACTAAATTTTTCCTGCTCCATTGGGGACTTAAATCCATTCACTCCATTTTTAATTACTTCGTGCATTCCTCCGGTATCTCCAACTACTACTACTGGACCCCTCGAATTGTTTTTTTCGCAAGCCAAATCTGCAGCCAAACCCTCAAGAGTAACCAAACCAAACGGTTCATATAATGAAGGCAAACAAATCACATCGCTTGCACAAAATATCTGTTTCTTAATTTTTTCTTCAAGCCATCCATTATACAATAGAACATTCTCAGAAACTCCAAGAGAACTTGCCATAGTAAATAATCTTTGATAGTCGTCAGCCGAAAGCACACTACTAATCAATAATCCACAATCTTTGTTTGATAATTTTCCAAACGCTTCAACTAAGGCATCGATTCCTTTTCTGTAATCTGCCCTTCCAATAAATGTGATATATTTTTTTCTATTTGGCATTAGTTTTTGCAACATCGCTTTTCCTTCTGCAATATCGCTAGAATTAATTTTCATCCAATCATCTAAGATTATTCCATTTGTAATTCCAGCTACACTTTGGGTAATCAATGCAAGTTCAGTAGGTTCTAAAAGCAAGTATTCTTCATAATTTTCAGTTTTCCAATCCTGCTCTTGTTTCCACTTAGCTGATTTTTCAGATTCCAATTCCCTACTTAACTCAATTTTAGCTTGTAACAAATTGTAAATTTCAAATTTTGCTTCATCAATGGAAACTCCTTGAATATAGTCTGCCTCTTGCAACGATGCCCTTTCAATTAATACTGGTGGGGCAAGAAAATCCGGAAATCCAACCGACCTTCCAAACTCTCCCGAATGGAACCTGCAATTTAATGCTCTTTTAATTTGTTGTTTAGTTAGAAATCCTGCAGGAAATGCCAGCCAATCCTGCGCATCAATTGCTGCAATATCATAGCCAGCTTTGATTAATTCGTCTGCAACAAGCGGCATATAATACCAAAATGCATTTAATGTTTGATAAAATGGCCAAGAAGCAGCCTTTTCACTTTTAATTCTGTATTTATCATACAAAGTTTTGTGAAACGCATTTCTTTGTTCTAAATTTAAGCTTGATTCGACAAAGAAGCAGACCTCTCCCCCTCTTTTTGCAGAGTAGATTTTAATTTGTAATTTTTTTGCAATATCACTTATTGGTGAAGTATTTACTTCAGTTAAATCTCCTAATGGAATTGCGGGGTCCCTAATGGAAAATACCACTGGTTCAAATTCTGCTTTTCCAGCAAGAACATTCTTTCTCCAAGCTGGCAGTAATTCGACAGTAAAACGATAAAGTCCTCCTACTGGCCTTTGAAGTTCAGTTACTAAAAATAGAATTTTTTTCATTGTTATCTCCTATTAGTTAATTTCAGGTATAGCTGGAAAAGTTGGCATTTTAATTGTTGTTTCAATCTTTGGTTTGTCTAATTGTTCATTCATTCTTCTGGATAAGTCCGAAAGAATATTCATATAATTTATGAAATTGTCATAAGGTGTCCAATCTTTGTATGGAGAAAAGTGTTTGTGAACATCTCCATCAGACCAGCTTTTCAAACACAAATACATATAGTGGTCGCTTACTCCAAGTGTTCTCCAAGCATCCAAGTAATTTCCGCCTAATTCATTTGCTCCGTTTTCCAATTCCCAATAAGTAGAAAACGCATAATCTTGAATTTTATTTCCCAACCAAGCACTTGCATCTCTTTCCATATCTGCCCAAGATACCGTTCCATTTATTTCAACTGATGATATGGGTTTGTAACTTTGAACTGTCTGACTGGTGGTTTTGAACTCTAATCCGTTTTCTGTTGACTTTTTAGCAAACCAATAAAGAAACTCCATAATTCCGCTTCCCGGCCAATGGTGTTCTCCAAATGTTTCATAATCCATAAACAAGTTTATTGTCTGTCCTTCACTATTGTTTAACCAATCTACATATTTGTCCGCAGTTAGTGGCCACTGTTTCCAACCCCGGTCTGAGAACCTAAATCCAATATCATCACTAAGTCTGTAATTTCTAAATAACATTTTAACAGAATTATTCTTGTGACTATAAATATAATTCGGACTACGCCATCCAAGTACTCTTTCAATTCCTTCTGCAAGCATTCCAGTATATCTTCCGATGCTATCTACGTTTGAAATTATATTGTCATTTACTAAAAGTTCGGTATTTCTGAAAGTTTTAGGTGCTTGTCCTCCAAACGTTTCAGTAATCAAATCAGAATGTTTTTTCACTTGGTTTTTAAATTCAGCTTGGTCCCACCATAAACTAGAAAGTGAATGGTAATAGGTTTCATCTACAATTTCTACCGAACCCGTTTTAACTAATTTTTTAAAGCTTTCAAGTACTTCCGGAGCATATTTTTTGCATTGTTCAATCCACACTCCAGTAATACTAAAACTCACTTTGAATTTTCCATCTGACTCTTCAATTAGTTCGGAAATTATCTTATTTGCAGGTAAGTAACATTGCTTGGCAATTTTTTGAAAATAAAATTTATCTAGGTTATGGTCAAAGTAAGCATCCATTGGGTTGTTTTTACTTCTATGACTTTTATCAAAAACCGAATGTCGATTCAATCTAGTTGGCTGATGAACGTGAAAATAAAGGCAAATTGATGGTTTTGTCATTTTTTATTCTCCCTTATTGTTTTTTCATAAGTTTGCAAAGTTGTAATCGCAGTATTTCTCCAAGTAATGTCCGTTAATTCCGACATTGCATTTGTAGCAAGCAATTGCCTTAATGCTGAATATCTTAGTAGAGCTATAATTTTGGATGCCATCTGATGAGTGTCCCAGAAGTCAACTTTTAATACGTGGTCAACTATTTCCGCCACTCCACTTGTTTTAGATAGTATTACTGGAGTTCCCGATGCCATAGCTTCTAGAACAGTTATTCCAAACGGTTCAGAAACACTAGGAAAAACATATACATCAGCAACTGCATACAAATCTGCAAGTTGCTCTTCTGGAAGATAACCGGTAAAAGTGACTTTATCTGCAATATTCAAGTCAATTGCCAAGTTTACCAATCTTGGCATCATATCTCCTTTTCCACTTATTACAAAACGAGCATCTTTTTCTTCTTCTAAAACAAGTTTGGCAGCTTGTAAGAAGAATTCCGGTCCTTTTTGAACTGACAATCTTCCGTGGAATAACACGATTCCATCTGTAAATCCAAATTCTTCTTTTTTAACTCTAGATTTGAAAAGTAAAGGGTCTACTGCATTGTATACGACATCAATTTTTTCATTGGAGCAACTTAGTTCGTCTTCCAGTCTTTTTGCACTTCTTCTACTTACCGTAATCACTCTAGTTGCACTTGCCACTCCTTTTTTCTCAATTCCTAAAATCCAGTCAAAAGGATTCAAGTTTGCGGTTCTATCCAATTCTGTGCTATGCATAGTTAAAACAAGGGGCAAGCCAGAAAGTTTTTTAGCTTCAACTGCGCCCTCAACCGTAATCCAATCGTGGCAAGCAATTAAGTCATAATTTTTCTTCTGATGATTTCTTAAAAACAACTTTGCCAAACTATTGTTGTAAGTCATAACTGCAGAAAATAAATCCATTCCAGAAATTCCTTTTCTGCCAGATTGCTTTTCTTTAATTATCGTTTTAGTAGATGAATAAGGTCCGAATTGGAAAATCTTTCCATCAGGAAGCTGAAAAGGGTCCACTTCAATTATGTTCATCCAAGGAACTTTTGGGTTTTTCCCAGTATAAGGCATATAAAAATCAATTTCAACGCCCAAACCTGCCAACTCTTTAGTAAGGTGGAAGCAATGTACTCCTAATCCTCCAGAAATGAATGGAGGAAACTCCCAACCAAACATGGCTAACTTCATTAATTGGTCCCCAAGTATACTTTCCCCTTACATTCCGTTTTTTCTTAAAAAATATTTATTACACGGATTACTTATTTTTTGATTTTAAAGCTTCCCAAAGCTCGTTATATCAAAAACAGCATTTTTACTTATAAATCTACTGGTGGTTTTTAAATGAAATTTACTTCCTTTTTAAGAAACCCACAATCTTAGTCTTCAAACTGGTCTTTACTGAGTTCAGGTTTAATTAGAAAATAGCCAATTAGAAAACCCGCCAATATCCCAAGTACGTGTGCAAAATGAGCTACCGAGTCCAAATTTCCCGTTAAACTAAGTTCACTAAAGAGATAGAACAATGATGCTATCCATAATGGAAGAGGAATTGGGAAAGGAAAAACCACAATCTGAAAATTTGGTTCAATAATAGCTAAACAAGCAAGTACTCCATAAATTGCGCCAGAAGCACCAATCCCGATTGTGGTAAACGAGGGCGAGGTCAGTAAAAATCCCAAATTTCCAAGCAAACCTGCTGAAAAGTAAACCAAAAGGAATTTTTTCAAACCTATTTTACTTTCTAAGAATGGTCCGAACAAAAACAACGCATACATATTAAGGAAAATATGTTCGGGCCCAGAATGAATGAAAAGCGTAGTAATCCAAGTCCAAGGCATACTAAACATATTTGCCTGACTTAATGCACCAAATTTTAGAATTACATTAAGAAGAGTATTTGACTGCTCAGCTGCAAAAACTAAAAAGTTTAATACAATTAGGTAAAACCAAGCCTTTCCTTTTATGATTTCAATAATATCCATTATTTGTAACTCTTCATAATAGTAAAATCATCAACTATTAATTTTAAGATTAATTAAAAATATTTAAATACAAAGAAAATTTGTTTACTATTATTTTAAATCTTTTCACATTTTTAATAACACTCAATTCTTTGTATGGTGTGGTTTTCAAATCAGTTATTTCTCGCCACAATATGAGTAATTTAAAATGACAAACAATTCCCAAACTGATATTTATGACCGACAAAAAAGAATAAGCGGTTGGAATCAATCATTAATTGAAAATTCAAAAGTTGCAGTTTTCGGAGCAGGTGCTCTAGGAAATGAAACAACTAAACTTTTGTTGCAAATAGGAGTAAAAAAAATCACCATAGTGGATTATGATACTGTTTCTGAAGTTAATTTAAATCGTTGTTTATTTTTCACTAAAGAAGATGCTGCAAATTCGGACCTTAAAGCTAGAGTAATCGCACGAAACTCAAAGAACATCAATCCCGATTCGGTTGTACAGTTCATTGCCTCAAAAATAGAAGACTTACCGGAAAGAAGTTTCTTCAATCACTTTGATGCAGTATTTGGTTGTTTAGATAATTTGGCAGCCAGATTGCACGCAAACGCCCACTGTTACAAAAAAGTCCCATACATTGATGGCGGAACATTTGGTTTTAACGGCAAAGTTCAAGTAGTAGATGATTCTTCTTCCTGTATTGAATGTGCCTTTTCAAATAGGGATTATGCGCTATTGTGGAAAAAGTATTCCTGTGTAGGTCAAGCATTAGATTTTATCGAGCCTGCAATGCCCGCATTACCCTCAACCACTTCAATAGTAGCATCAGTAGCAGTAAACGAGTTCATTAAACTCATTCATAAAAAACAAAGTATTGCTAAGAAGTTTTCATTTCCAGAAACAGATTTAGTTGGAAAATATTGGTATTTTAACGGACTAACTAACCAAAGTTCAACTTATTCTATTTCAAAAAGAAAGAACTGTCCTGTTCATCTCTAATCTCCTTCCTTTAAATATAGATTAACTTTAAATTCGTCCAATCCCTTTATCATTAATTTTAAACTGCATTAAGTGTATTATTGCAGAAAAGGAGATAATATGAAAAACAATACTACCAAACAAGAAAACAAATGCTGTGGCTGTCAGGAATGCTCTAAAACTTGCGCAATGCACGTTTGTGAAAAATGCTCTCCATTTGCAGCAATCTTCGGTTTGTTGTTTTTGCTAGCCGGATTAAATATATTCCAATTTAGTTGGTTTAACGGTTGGACAATTTTGGGCGTTATGTTAATTGTAGTCGCCTTAAGTGGTAAAAGTGCAATGAAAGTATAATTAGTTTAATTTTTGAAGAAAAAGGGGCCAGTCAACTATTTGGCCTTCTTTTTCATTCTTCTTTTTGCAAGTTTTTCAGCTGCAATTTTAACTTCTAGTTGATGTACTTGTTCTGAAAGTGAAGATAGTAAACCTTTAAGGATACTTTTATGGGCTTTGATTGTAAAATTTAAATTGCTTTGAGCGTTAGATTCGTCTAAAGTAATTTGAATTTCATCTTGGTTTTTGCAATTGAGTAAAGTTTGTTTAAATTTTACTTCATCCTTGCCGTTATAATTGAATCGTATAGTTGCAATGTTTTCTTTTATCGAAATTCCGTTTGGAATAATTTGGCCTGATTTTGCCATCTCTGACAATTCATTTACAATATTCATTTGATTTCAATTCCCCCAAAACCAATCTTTAAAAGATTCTTAGAATTCTTTAGCTTCATTTTCTTTATAATTATTTATCATTTTTCCACTTATAATTAAAATGTCTTGTGAGTTTACTGGTCTTTCTACCATTCCTAAACCATAAACTACTATTCCCGGCCCGAATAATTTTACATAATATGAAAGTTGCTTATTTAGGTTTCTTCTTGTCTCGATTTCATCTCCAAACGAAGCTTTGCATTCTACCCAATAAGTTTTTTTTCCAAAAATATTTTTAGGTGATTTTAATAAAAAATCCGGAGTTTTAACCGAATCCTTATTTTGTTTTTCAGTTATAAATTCAATTCCTTTTTCTTTCAACCAATTTCCCACTTTTTCTTCCAATTCAATTCCTGCTTGAGTGGCTCTTTTCTGTCCTTTCGGAGAAAACACTTCATCGTTATTTATTGCTTGAGTTAATTCGTCTGCAATTCTCTTATCCGTCAATTTTGTAATATCATTTAATGCTTCGTTGAATTCTTTTTTCGTCCATCCAAACGAAAAAAGCACCAATCTTGCAATCATTAAAGGTGAAAAATCATATTTTTTTGCCAGTTCGTTGAAAGTTTCTCCCTTTATCCACCTTTTTTTAATAGTTGGAACTTGTGCTTTAATTTTATGAAAATTACTTCTAACATTTCTAGAAATCTTTTGGCCTAACATTTGTGCTAGAATATTTTGCGGAACTCCGGAAAGCTCACTTAAATTCTCAATGTCATCATAGCTTCTTAGTTGATTATATAATGCCAAATATACTGAATTGGCAATAACATCTTGTTCATTTAACATAGAAAAATCTTATACTTCACACTCCTTTTTATCTTATTTCTACCCAAATACTATTTTATAAACTCGGAATTCTCCTTCAATCATATTTTTAAATTAAACCAAACCAAATTTTTTA
>JAJXUZ010000044.1 GCA_021782355.1 Microcaldota archaeon
TTAACCACACAATTAGTAAGTAATTCAACCGGCCAAACCAGTAACCCATTAAACTATCCAAATGGCGCTTACATAAACTGTCAAGCATCAAGCGGAATGAATTATTTAACATTTAAAACCAATCAAACTGGGTTTTACACTTTAGAAGTAAATTATTCTAATCCATTATCTGGAGTTAATTTAACAACACAGTGTCCATTTTTAGCAGTGAAATCATCGCCCGCAAGCATTCCCGATACCAATCCGATAATAGTATTCTTTGCTATAATTGCATTGATGATTTATCTTAGAAAGTCCCACTAATTAATTTATTAAAAATTTCGAAGCATTATCTAAAATATCTTTATCCGTTTTATGAGTGAGTAATTTTTTAGCATCAATTACTTCTAACCAAGCGTAATTTGTGTGTTCTTTGGTCAATCTAATTTTACAATTGCTATCTACTTTTGCAAGGAAAAACACCACTGTTTTTAGTCGTTTTTCATTGTTTCTAATTAGTTGATATTTTTTTTCTATTCTGTATTTGCTATTAAATTTCTGAATGGTCATTCCGGTTTCTTCTTTAATTTCTCTTATTGCTGTTTGTTTTTCGGTTTCGTTTTTTTCAACGTGTCCTTTAACCATACTCCAATGACCCGCAGAGTATTTGACAATTAAATAATGGGTGAATTTTCCATCTTTTTTATAAATAACTGCGCCGCAAGATTTTTCAGTCAACATTTTTAGTATCTCCATTTTTGATGTATTTTTTTTGAAATTTTTTATTCATTAATTGCTTTCCAACTTAAATTTATTCATTTCCAATATTTATTATATATGAATGAAAAGTAACCCCGATTCATTAGAAATTGAGTTCAATAATTGTGAATTTAAGAATATTCCAATTGATTTTAATTTATCGCAAACTCTATTTAGTGGTCAACCCCCTCATTTTATTTGGAATACTTTTGAAAAAGAAAATGGCGTATCGGTATTTTATAGAAAATTCAATTCAAAATACTGGTTTCTTTACCAAGAAGATTCGAAAACTTATACCAATCAAGAATTTTATTTCAATTCTCTTGATTTATTTAGATTTAATGATGATTATTCTAAAATTAGAAAGAGTTTAAGAAAAGACGACACCTTATCTCTTGCAATTGATAAATTTCCAAATTTAAGATTAACTAAGTCTGACTTTTGGGAATCTACGGTTTGCTATATATGTTCTGCAAATAATAATATTGGAAGAATAAAAAAAATTGTCGGCTCACTATTTGATGATCAAGGACAAATTACAATTAATCCTCTTTTAAGCACTTCATTTTTAAAATCAAAAGGTTTGGGTTATCGTGCAGAGTATCTGTCTGATACTGCATTAAAATGGTCAAATGGACAATTTGATATAAATAAAGTTAAAACTTTAAACCATCAACAAGCAAAAAACGAATTAATAAAATTAAAGGGAATCGGGCCAAAAGTTGCAGATTGTATAAGTCTATATGGATTAGGAAATACCGATTCGTTTCCTATTGATATTTGGGTTCAACGAGCAATGACTCAATTTTATGGTTTGACTAATCATAAGCAAATACAATAGTTTGCTTGTGAAAACTGGGCAAATTATTCCGGCTATGCCCAACATTATTTATTTTGGTATGCCCGAGTATTAAACCTTCATGTTTAGTTTCATCTAACAAATGGTATTTTATTAATATCACAACGATATAAGTGAATAGCAAATTTCTTTTCAAAATAATTTATTTAAAGGTGGAATATTTTATGACGAGCACTCAACAAATTGGCTCACTTTTAGAGCAATTGCTTGAAGATTCTTCAGTTCCTAAAAACGTAAGAGCAGCAATTTCAAGAGCAAAGGATAAGTTGGCAGACCCAGAATCAGAAAGCACTGGAATAAGCGGAGCAATTTATTCACTAGACGAAGTAAGCAATGACATTAATCTTCCGATGCACGCAAGAACTATGATTTGGAATATTTTGTCTGAACTTGAGCAATTACTTAAAGAACACGAAGCAGATTAGTTTTATTATAGTTGCTTATTCTTTTAATTTACTTACACATATTTAGTCAAAAGTAGGTAGGGGGGTATTTTTGAGTAGCCAAGAAATTCTGGAACAATTAAGACAGAAGAATAAAATTATCACTCCCAATGCCTTAAAAAAACTTAGCGAGCCTGATTTTAAATTCTCTACGGATTATTTGTTAAATTCCACTAAATTTATCATTGATGAAGAGGATGTAAAGATAAGTGCTCAGATTCAAAAAGATATCGATGAACCTAAAGTAATAGTCAATTCAACCACTAAAAAATATCAAGCCGCAGAAGAAGATTCACAATTGATATTTAATAAGGAATCAGATATTTCTGGAAAAAGTCATTGTACTGGTACAGTAGAAGACTTTGTCGCTTATTTTAATAATAGACTTGAAAAAGAAAGAAAAATATTAAAATTTCAAACTTCAACAGCCGACCTTCTTTCAATAAGTTCAATTACATCTATCCAATCTTCTTCCAAATCCGTTCGAGTAATCGGTATGGTATTAGATAAGAAATTATCCAAGAAAGGCCACTATATTATCACTTTAGAAGACGAGCAGTCTTCATTAGTTTGCTTAATTTCTAATTCATCTGTTCAATCACTCAAAACTGCTGCTGAAAACTTAGTATTAGATGAAATTATTTGTTTTGAAGGACGTTTTTCAAAGGATTTGTTCATAGTTAATGAAATCAATTGGCCGGATATTCCAATTAAAGAAAAGAAGTTAATTGATTCTGATTTGAATATTGCCTTTCTTTCAGATTTGCACGTGGGTAGTAAATTTTTTATGGAAGACGTATTCAATCAATTTCTCTCATTTTTAAAAGGAGAAGGAGAATTCAATCAATATTTCGATATTGCAAGCAAAATCAAGTATATTACCATTGCCGGAGATTTAGTAGATGGAGTGGGAATTTACCCTTCTCAAGAAAAAGAACTTATAATAAAAGATATTTACAAGCAATACGAAGCGTTTTGCAATATTGTAAAACAATTTCCCGAACATATTTCAGTTATTATCACTCCAGGTAACCACGATGCAGTTAGGGGAGGGCAACCTCAACCCAGAATACCTGAAGAATTTGTTGGAGATTTAAAAAATTATTCCAATGTTCATTTTCTTGGCAGCCCATCAACGTTTACAATGCACGGACTGAAAACTTTAATGTACCACGGAGATTCGGCATTTTCATTAATCGGTAATGTTCCTTCTCTGACTAACGCTTATTCGAATCCAGAAAATATCGCAATTGATTGGTTGAAAAGAAGACATCTATCTCCAATATACGGAGATAATCCGATAATTCCAGAAAAATCAGATTACTTGTGCATTAACGAGCCCCCAGATATTTTGCATTTCGGTCATCTTCATCGCAATGGTTATGCGAATTATCGTGGCACTAATATCATAAACTCTGGTGCTTGGCAGTCGATTACGGATTATCAATTAAAGCAAGGATTTATTCCCACTCCTGCAAAATTACCAATTTATAATATGAAAAACGGAAATTTCAAGATTTTGGACTTTCAGTAATTGAGTTTAAATAATCTAAGTGTGTTTCTAATTTAGTAAATAAATTTAATGAGAATTAAATTATCAAATGGACAATACCCTAGAATTTGCAATAAAACTATCAAAAAAATCTGGAAAGCTGCTACTTAGACATTTTCACAAACTTAGGCATATTAAATCAAAGAACTCAAACCCCTTGGATTTAATCACCGAGGCGGATTTGCTTTCTGAAAAATTAATATTCTCCCAAATCAAGAAAAAGTTCCCAACTCATGGAATTTACGGGGAAGAAAGCAATAGTTTATCAGACTCAAAAGAATCAAGATGCAATTATACTTGGGTAGTAGATCCCTTAGACGGAACAGTAAATTACGCATATGGTTTAGACCATTGGTGTGTATCCATTGCTTTACTTAATAATAATAAAAAACCAATTCTCTCAGTAATTCATTTGCCCTTAACCAATCAAACTTTTTATGCTCAAAAAGGAAAGGGTTCATTTTTAAACGGAGTTCCTATAAAAGTTACAAATTCACTGATTTCAAGTTCAATTGTTTCCATTTCCATATCTCATCAGAAAAAAAGAGCAGACAAAGCTATTAAACTCATAAAAGAACTCCACTCTGATGTTCTTAGAGTTAGAAGTGTGGGTTCAAGTTCAATTGAATTTGCTTATACTGCTTGCGGAAGATTTGGAGGATGCGTTAACTTTTCCTCTTCTGATTGGGATTTGCTTCCAGGTAAGTTACTAGTAGAACAAGCAGGTGGAATTGTTTTAGGAACTAAAGGACAAAAGGAATTAAGTGTTGAAACCGGTTTTGTTGCTGGTTCAAAAAGTATAGTGAATTCAATATTAGGAAAGTCAAAAAAAATTAAGTAGCTAATTCTCCATTTTCGAAAGCTTTAAAGGATGTTTCAGTTTAATTCTTCTTGTGCATCTAAGTAAAAAGCTATACGTTTTTCCTCTTCTAGTTTTTTCATTATTTTTAATCTCAGGCTGCTTATCTTCAAATACTTCAACTAATTCTACAAATACTTCCTTAAGTGTTTCAACTAGTACCACACAAGCACTTTTAGTTAATCAAACGAACAATAAGTCTACTGCAAGCAATTATACTTTTATTTTAAACAAAGATGTGCAAGTATGCCTTTCTAATTCTACTCAGTCTTATTCTCAGTGCGTTGCTGGTGTTGCTGAACTTTACAATAATTATACTTTTTGCAATATTCTTGAAAATCAAACAACACAAATTCCTCAATGTTTTGCTTATTTAGCACAAGATTTGCACAATTCTTCGATTTGTCTTTATTTGAACAATTCCGCTGACCAGTTTTCTTGTTATTCGAATTTCACTCAAATAAGTCTCAACTATACTCAGTGTATTAATCAAACAAATATTAACTTTACCAATACTTGCGTTCTTTATGATGCTTTACAAACCGATAATTTGACTTTATGCTCGTATATGACTAATCTTTCAATGGCATATTCTTGTAAAGACCAACTACTAATTAGTGAAAAAGAACCACAAAACTGCCAAAATATCATTGACCCTACCCAAAGGCAAAATTGTTTTAATTGGGATTCACTTGCAACAATTGTAGTAGTTAATACTCAAGACCCCACTCTGTGTTCATTAATGGCAGAAAATACGGATTCAGCAAACTGTTACAATTCATTAGCTAACGTTACTCAAAATTACAATTATTGTTCAAGCATCCAATCCCAATCTTACAAAGACAATTGTTTGTTTGACTCTTCTAACTTAATTCTTAACTCTACTGCTTGCAGTTTGATTGTAGACCCGTTGCTTTCAAGTCAGTGTTACTATAACTATGCAATATCCCAAGATAATGCCACTTTTTGCTTATCGATTTCCCAATCTTCATTAAAAGATTCTTGCTTAGTTCAAACCTCAAGTCAGTCAACTGACCCTACGCTTTGTGATTCGGTAACCGATCCAAATTACAAAATGATTTGCTACAATAATATTGCTCAATCAATTGCAAATTATTCTTTGATATATGGTAATTATACTTACTGTGGAGGAATAGATAATCAAACCTACATAGACACTTGCTTTGCATATATTGCAAGTTCGTTAAAGAATCCAACCATTTGTAATTTGATTCTAAATTATTCCACTTCAAACAATACAAACGACACTACTTATTGCGATACTTTATATCATTAATCCAAGCTGTAAACGTTTAGTTAAGGGATTATTATGTCAGAAGAACAGACTAGAATTGAAAAATATTTTTCAGTACTTAACGAGAAATTTAATTCAGCTTACAGCTTAGCGTCAACCACTCGTAGTATGGGGTTCGACCCAAGTTCATCAATTGAAATTTCTCCTGCATATGATGTTGCTGCTAGGGTGGAGGGTTTAACCGGACCAGTAGGTGTATCACTTAGAATTCGTGAATTAGTTAAAACTTTAACTAGGGAAGCTGCTAGTTTTCAAATCGCAAAAGAGATTCTTTTTTCTTATGATTGGAAAAGTAATCCAAATCCCACCCCAACTGATATTATAGAATTAGAAACTAACTTTTCAAATATTTCAACTCAAGAAAAACAAACAAGAGTGGAGCAAGCAGTAAGAACCGGACTTGCATTATTTACCGAAGGAGTGGTATCAGCTCCAATTGAAGGAATTTCAAGAGTGGAATTAAAGGAAAATCCCGATAAAACTCTTTATGTGGCAATTTATTTTTCTGGTCCCATTCGTGGAGCTGGAGGAACCGGCCAAGCATTTGCACTTTTATTAGCAGATTATTGTAGGATGGCAGGTAAACTTTCCAATTATCAAGCAAGTGACTTGCAAATACTAAGGTATGTTGAAGAATCTGCACTTTATGCAAGAAAAACTAGAGTTGGTCAATATCTTGCAACTGAAGATGAAGTAAAACACATAATTTTACACTGTCCAGTCTGTATTGACGGAGATTCAACTGAGGACTATGAAGTTCAAAAACATAAAAACATCCCGGGTTATTCAAGTAATAGAGTAAGGGGAGGAATGTGTTTAGTTTTATCCGAAGGAGTTTGCCTTAAAGCAGCTAAAATTATTAAGATTGCTAAAAAAGCAGGATTGGATTGGTTTTGGCTAGAAAAATTAGTTAAAAATGTAAAATCCGATTCAAAAGTTGTGCAAATAAAACCAGTAACTAAATTCATGGATGAAATTGTTGCTGGTAGGCCCATATTCTCATTTCCAATGGCAAAGGGGGGGTTTAGACTAAGATATGGCAGAACTCCTTATACCGGAATAGCTTCAAAAGCAGTAAATCCCGCAACAATGGAAATCCTTGAAGAATTTCCTGTAATTGGCACCCAAGTAAAAATTGAAAGACCGGGGAAAGGTTGTATACTTACGCCCTGTCAATCCATATTAGGTCCAGTAGTTAGGCTATATGATGGACAAGTTTTATCCATAAATACCTTTGAGCAAGCAATCGAGATTAAAGGAAAGGTTGAGAAGATTTTGTTTTTAGGAGACTTACTTGTAAATTATGGAGATTTTTTAAAATCAAATCATCCGCTTGTTCCTTCCGGTTATGTGGAGGAATGGTATATTCAGGATTTAGCTCAAGCTGGAGTTAATTTAGATTTATCTCAGATTAATCAAATGAGTTTAAGTGACGCAATTAAATATTCAAAAGAAAAGAATGTTCCACTATCTCCAAAGTTTACTTATTTTTGGCAAGACATAGACACCTTAAAGTTAATGCAATTGGTAAACTGCATTAAAAATGGAAAATTAAATTTAGATTGGTTTGAAGTTAATGGCTTAGAAGTAGATAATACTCCTGAAAACAAATCAATTTTTGAAGAATTATTGGTTTCTCATAAAATAAATTCAAATAATAAAATCGAATTTTGAAAGGACGATTCAATTTTA
>JAJXUZ010000045.1 GCA_021782355.1 Microcaldota archaeon
TAGAAGATTATTTTGGAAACAAGGCAGGATTAATCTGGAAAGTACTTAGTGAAAATGGTCCGTTAAACTCTGCTGCAATTAAAAGAAGAACTAAACTCTCAGATGCTGAATTATACGGCGGATTAGGTTGGCTTGCAAGAGAAAATAAAATTGAAATAGTGGGCAACTTACCTATGCTTTTCAAATTTAAGTTGAAAGGTTAAACTTCTAAAAATGAAAATAGAAGATATTTGTGTTTCAGTTGATTCTAAAGAAGATTCAAGTTGGGGATTTGCTAAAACAAAAAGAATTCTGCTTAGAAGGGCCAATTGTGAATTTGGCCAATCAACTTTTTGTGCAAGGGTTGGAAATTTCTTATTTCCAAATAGAGATTATACTTACGAAGGATTTAGCGGAATTATTCAACAAGAAAATTGGAAATTCCTAGATTCAATAGGTTTTGCACTCATTAATGATGAAAAAGAATATGTAGAGCTTAATTGTAGTCAGGTGATGGTTACTCCGATAACTGCAACTTATTTTTTTGATTTTAAAGATTATGAGAATGAAAATAATTCTTTAAAGATTGAATACTATCTTTTACAAAACACTTGTGCCACTTTGAATGTTAATGCTAGCATAATAAAAAACTCCAAAAAATATAAACTAATTGTAAAGCCATATTGCGACATTCGGTTTATGTATTCACAAAGTAACCCGAATCAAATGAAAATTATCGATAAAACAGATAGAACGGTGCAAATTGAAAAGGAAGGAAAAGTTTTGGTGTTAAAATTTAAGGGAGAAGTTGAAATTAACGAAGAATTGAAAATCGTTGAGTGGAACTATAAAATTTCAGATGGATTTAGAAAAATTGAAAATGGCGGAATTAATTTTAATTCATCTAATAGACAACTCTTAGATTTTGGATGTATAAATTGTACATTTTTTGCAAATAAAGTTGAGTTTCAAACAAGTGCCACAGATATTGAAGGCGTAAAAAATGCATTAAGATGGAACTTGAAAAATGATGATTTAAAATCAAATTTGTTGAGTTTTGCAAGAATAGCTAAGGCAATTGAACCGGATAGATTAACACTAGGAAATTGTTGGACTCAACAACAAGCAAATGCAATTTGTGCAAGGGGAGGGGTTTTACTTAATAACTTTGATTTTGCAAGCAATCCTCCATTCTTAGATGCGGGATGTTTTTGGTTTAGAAATCCTTGGATGAGGGATGTTTTTGAAACAATTTATGTAAACTTTCCATTGTTTTATAAAGTTCAGAAAAGAAAAATCCGAGCATTTATCTTTAATGCATTAAATTTGCAAAGAAATGGATTGATTCCAAATAAACTTTCAGAAATTAGAAATGAAAAAGTTGATTATTCTTCATTAGATGCGACTTTACTTTGTTATTTGGTGGCAATTGAATACTGCAAATTGACAGACGATAAGATTCTAAAAGCACTTTTAAATCGTTCGATATTAGAATCAATTACTAGTTTTAGAAATAGAAAAGATAAAGTATCATTAAACGATAATGGATTGCTTAGCTGTCCTGCAAATTTTGGATGGGTAGACTCTGTTTTCATTGACAAACAAACAGGAGAAAGAATTACCGGCCGAGTTCCTAAATTATGGTCAGAAGAATTAATTAATAAAAATAATCTGAAAGGAAATGAATTGTTAGATAAACAATTCTATTTAGTTGAAACAAATGCAATGTGGATGAATTTGCTTGAAAACATCTGGAAATTCTCGGGAATAAATGAAAATTGGATTGTTGAATTGTTAGATTTAGTAAAAAGGAATTTTACAAAAACTTTTTTGGTTAATGGAAAACTAAGTCATATTGCTAAAACTGAAAATCAAATTCCGTTTACGGGAGATGAATTTGAAGGAATAGATAGTAGTATGGCAATTGTAGCATCGACATTTATTCCATCTATAATTGATGAAAAATCCGCTTCGAAAATCCTATTTGATGCTAAAACTAATTTGTTTGCTTATAGAAATGGAAAACTTTTTGGAATTCTTGTTAAAAACATAAAGTCCCCACAACCATACTTAGATGATAGGCAATATCATCAATCAGTTGTTTGGCCAAGAGATACACCTTATTTGATAAAACTAATTAAACGAAGCGGAATGAAAGAAGCTATCGACTTGGAAAAACAAATTTTATTGAGTAATTTGGAACATCAAATGGAAGAAGGAAGTATTTTTTATAATCAAGAATTATTTAGCTTGCCAATAGGAGCAAATAAGAATAATGAAAAACCGAATGATGACTTGATTCCGGTTAAAAATCCCGGTCAGCTGTGGAGTCAATGGACTACACCTTATTTAGAATTTTCAAAAAATAATCAGATTAAATATTAAAATTAAAAAACTGGCTTGAATGGATAGGCCGGACTTATTTTTTCTATTGCGGACATAAATTGCAAAACCAATTCATCAGAACCTCGGTTTCCAATTACTTGAAAGCCAATTGGCATTTTGTTTGTTGGACAATTACCTACATTTACAGTTCCTGCAGGTAAACCTGCACAATTTGCAGGGACAGTTAAAACATCAGCTAGATACATTTGAAGTCCATCAGATGAAAGCTCTCCTTTTTTCCAAGCTACCATAGGCATAGTTGGACCTACTAATAAGTCGTATTGATTGAATATTTTATCAAATTCGTCAACAAGCAATTTTCTTGCTTGAAGGGCTTTAGTCAACCAAGCATCTTGATGTTCTTTTGTAGTAATGTAAGTTCCTAAAATTATTCTTCTTTTAACTTCAGTGCCAAATGATTTGCTTCTGACTGCACTTACAATTGATGCTAAATCGGTTCCGTCGTTTTCATTCCATTTGTTTCCGAAACGCAAACCATCGAATTTCTGCATTGCACTTGCAAATTCACTAAAAACTAATAGATAGTAAATTGGAAGTGCATTTTCAATTAATGGAAAGTCAAATTCTTCAAATACAATCTTTGGATTATTTTTAGAAAGGTCAGTTATAGTTTTTCTAATTGATTTTTCTACTTCGTTATCACAACCTACAAAAAATTGTTTTGCAATTCCAATTTTCAAAGTATCGGGAAGTTTGTTAAGAGATGAAACGTAATTTGTTTTCTTAGAATTAAAGGTGGTGGAATCGTATTCATCAAAACCACTTATGGCATCTAAAAGAATGGCATTTCCTAAACTATCGGCGGCAATTGGACCAAGTTGGTCAAAGGTCATTGCCATATCGCTTACGCCGTAACGGGAAACTGTTCCATAAGTTGGATGAATCCCACTTACTCCACAAAATGAAGCTGGGCATCGTATACTTCCACCAGTATCTTCGCTTAAAGTTAAATCGCAAAAACCTGCTGTCATTGCAGCAGAACTTCCACCCGAACTTCCACCTGCAACTCGCGATAAATCTAAAGGATTGGAAGTCACTTTGAGTGCACTTTTTAGACAATCACTGCCACAACAAAATTCATCAAGATTAACGCTGCCAATAACTATTCCGTCTTCTTCTATAATTCTTTGAATTGCAGTCGAGTTATAAGGAGATATATAATTTTCAAGCATTTTTGAGCCACAGGTTAAACGTTTTCCTTTAATTGAAACGTTATTCTTAACTGCTACTACTAAACCACCCATAATACCTAATGGAATGGACTTTGAAATTTTCTCATCAATTTTAGTAGCTTGCTCTAACGCCCAATTATCATAAACTTCAATAAATGAACCAACTTGTGAATCGTGCTCTTTAATTTTGGCTAAAAAAGTTTCTACCCTCTTCTTTGCACCGAGTTTTTTGACCTCGTCCAATGCGTTTTGAGTATAGCTATTCATAATTTACACCATTTAAGAGAAAAATATTGTTAAAGGTTCTTTGGGGCTTTCATTAGACCGTTTGGACCGACATAAGCAAATTGACTTCTAATGTCAGTAACATTTTGAAATGAATTCACTTCATCTTTTCTCAAGTCTGATACATTTGAACCAAAAACGTGATTGGTATTAGAAACTTTATCTTGAGAAATTTTTTGAATTTGAGAAAAATAACTAAGGATGCTATTGCAATCTTTTTTTATTGATTCGGACTCTTTCTCGTTTAATTTGAGTCTAGAAATTTCGCAAATTCTAGTAAGCATTTGGCCCGTCATTATTTCTTTATTTTCCATTACATTATTTTTGAAAACTAAATGCTTAAATATGTGGAAATTTGCTAAATATTTATAAAAAATTAATAAAATTAGATTGAATAAAATAGTGAAAATAAAATGGATTTCTCTGCATTTTTAGGAATAATAATTCTAGCTTATTTAAGTTCACTGGTTATTTACGATAAGTATAGAAATATGCCAAAAGTAAGTATGAAACATCCTTCAAGAAGACTTTATGCAAAGAAATTGAAAACTAGATAAAGGATTCTATATCTTCAGTTGTAAATTCCTTAGATTGAATGTTTTCATAATTCTTTGCTATATCTGCTAAACTTAATCCTTTTGATGACCTTTTTACCAATCTTTGTCTAACTTTAACAAATATTGGTTGGTTTACCGCTTCACCCAATAAAACACATTCTCCAACTTTTAGACTAGTAATGGAATCCTGAAAATCCGAATCTATTGCTTCACAGCTTTCAGCAATATGTTTTAAGTCAAATGGATTGGTAATTCTGAAAATCATAAAGGTATTGCATTGGGATAATGCCGTAGTGGATAATTGAACGGGACGTTGGGAAACTAATACTAAACTTGCACCAAATTTTCTTCCCTCACGAGCAATTGTTTCGATAATTGATTTTGAAATCGCCCCTCCTTTTGCTATTTTTTCTTTTGCAAAGTTATGAGCTTCCTCTACAAGAAGAACAAATGGAGGAATCTTCTCTTTTTGTCTTGCTTCAAACATCTTATTTGCAAAATAATAGAGAATGGCTTGTTTTTTTACTTGGTTATTTAGTTTGCTCAAATCAAAAATTGTCAGATGTCCTGACTTTACTACTTGTTTTATGGAAGGGTTGTCCACCCTATCAAATAAACGAAGACCTCTCAAACTTAAAATGGCTGAAATTAATGGTTCTTTTACATTGGTTTTAATGTTAGATTCGTCAATTTCCTTAATTAAATCTAATAAATTAAAGGCAGCTGCTCCTGCTTTCATTTCTTTTTTCTTTTTGTGAATCAACCTATCTAACTCTCTTGCTGCTACTAAGGAGAGATCTGGAATGAGTTCTTTGGCAAAACGCGACTTAAGTTTACTTGATGCAATCTTTACTTTTGAGCAATCTATTACGGTGGTTTTTTTTGCAAATTCTGGATTTTTTAGCTGGTCGGCAAAATTCAAATATTCGCCGTGAACATCAAACACTACTACGGCTACTCTGCCTTGTGATGCTTGTCGGTTGATTAATTCTTCAAGCAGTACACTAATGGAATAACTTTTACCGGAGCCTGAAATTCCTAATACCGCAAGGTGCTTCTGTAAAAATCTGTCCAAATCTAATTTTGCATCCACATCGTGCATCAATAATTTTCCAACATTCAACCCGTTTTCCACAAATCCACTAAACCTCGATAAATCTTCATCGGGAACGGTTACTACTAAATCGCCGGGAGAGGCAGGAATATTAGCCCGGGATAAATTTGAGTCAGTAAGAACACCCATTACATTACAAACGGCAATGACATACTCCCAGTCTTTTACTGGAAATTCAGAAAGAAAAGTATTCTGACCGCCTGGGTTTTTTTTTGCTTGCTTTTCGTATTCTGACACGCTTTCTGCTCTTTCAAAATAACGGTTTGCTCGGACAATTTCACTAACAAAGGCAACAATATTTGAACCCAAAGATTTTGCAATAACAAATTGACTTTTACTTACTTTGGGTTCGGTAATTACAAACGAAAAAGATTGAGTAGAGGGACCGTCAAAGGTCGAAATTACTGTTCCTAAAACTTCTTGAGTCATAAGCAAATATAAGTAAAGAGGATTAAGGTTTTTAAGTAATCTAAAGTGTTTTTCCGAAAAATAGCGGGCCCGCCGGGATTCGAACCCGGATCAAAAGCTGTTTGCAAACGGATGAATTTTTATGCTAAAAACCAAAATACATTGGTTTTGAATGTTTTTCGCAAGCTTCCGTTCTATCCAGGTTATACTACGGGCCCAAAAAATCAAAAAAAAACTAAACTACTAGTTAAAGAAATGAGGCTGGTATTTGTTTATTATTGTTTTGAAGGGAGATTTAAGATAGTTAGAGGTTTTTGTTTTTGGTTAATGACCCTTAACAAAATAAATAAAAGTGAAATCCTTTGTAAATAATATTAATGTTTTTGACTTACTAGTTATCTGTAAGTACAAAAAAGTTTACTTTCAAAGATTTGGTGATTAGTTATGCCAGTTTGCAGTAGTTGTGGAAGAAATTCATTTACATTTGTAAAATTCAATTGCCCGAACCCAGCTTGTACCGCTAACGTAGAAATTACAAGATGCAGTTCGTGCAGAGAGAATGAAAATAAGTACAAATGTTCGGCTTGTAACTTTACCGGTCCTTAATTTTAATTTAAAATGCCTAATAATCAATTCAATGTACTTGTAGCCGGCACATTTGATGGAATTCACGCCGGACATCTTAAATTATTAGAGTTTGCAAGAAAAAGCGGATTAAAACAGAAGAAAAATAACCAAACAGTTAAATTATGGGTTATAATTGCACAGGACTCTAATGTTTTGAAAATTAAGGGAAAACTTCCCGTTCACAATCAAAATGAAAGAAAATTAATTGCCCAATCCATTAAATTAGTAGATGAAGCAATAATTGGAATGAAATTTGATTTCTTTAAAACGGTAGAAAAGATTAAACCCGACTTAATTGTTTTGGGTTATGACCAATCAAAAACAATTGAGAATATTTTAAAAGAAAAGGGATACAAAGCAATCAGGGCTTCTGCTTACAAGAAAAACAAAATTAAAACAAGAATATTAAAAGAAAATAAATTTCAAAATAATCTGTAAAACAAGAGGGGAAACTGCAAATGGGAAAAGTAATGACTGTATTAAAAATATTTCCAGCTGAAGGAACCCAAATTGAACAACTTTTAGAAAAAGTTAAGGCAATTAGTGGATGCAATACTGCAAAAATTCAACCTTATGTTTACGGAATGCAGATAATTCAAGCTTCATTTATTTGCGAAGATGCTGCTGGAGTGTACTTTGAAGAAATGGTTAGAGCAACTGACGGAGTGGACGGAGTCCAAGTGGACGAAGTT
>JAJXUZ010000046.1 GCA_021782355.1 Microcaldota archaeon
ATTATAATTTAATAAAAAATCATAAAAAATTAATAATAATCAAATAGTTAGGAGCATATTTATTAGTTACGATTTATACATTAATTAGAAAATCAATACATTATTTATTAGAAATAGATTTGAATAGAAATGGCAATTTTAAGTATTTCAGTAGATAAAAAGACTTTGACTAGAATCAGAAAGCTGATGGCTGAAAATAAAATTAAAAGTCGTTCAAAGTTTTTTTTGAATACGTTAGATAGTTTTGAAAGGGAAAATAGCTTATTAAACGGTTTAAAAGGAACGGTAACTTGTATAATTAGCTTGAATTGGAAAAGTAAAAATAATACAGATATACGGATAGCACACAATTTTTCTAAACACATTAAACTTGATGCGCATTTTGATACAAAAAATGGATGCGGAGAAGTACTTGTAATAGAAGCTGAAGCTGAACATATAAAAAAATACTACAATTCTCTTTTAAAATCTAAAAATATTTCTAAAATCTCCATTATGATAGAATGAATAACGATATTCAAAGCAAGGAAATAAAACTAATTAGCACTAATGATGCAAAGGGAATGTCAACAGACCAGCTTTTAAAAATATTTAAAAGTGATAAAAAAACCGGTCTCAGTTCTCAGGAAGTAGAGAAAAGAAAATTAAAATTTGGATTAAATCAAATTAAGCAACCTGAAAAAAATAGAATTGCTCAGTTTCTAAAAAAGTTCTGGGGATTATCAGCTTGGTTAATGGAGATAATTATCGTTATTTCAATAATTACTTCTAAATTTATTGATGCTTACATAGTATTCTTTTTATTATTATTCAATTCAGTGATTGGGTTCTATGAAGAAGTTAATGCTGATTTGGCAGTAAAAGCATTGGAAAAAAAACTTCAAATCAATAGCAGGGTATTAAGAAACAGCAATTGGAGCGTAATAGAATCTTATGACTTAGTAGTTGGAGATATTGTTAGAATTAGAAACGGAGATTATGTTCCTGCTGATTTAAAGATAATTGAAGGAAATGTTACCGTAGATGAATCGGCATTAACAGGAGAATCATTAGATATAGCAAAAAATGAGCAGGATGTAGTCTATTCAGGGTCGATCTGCTCAAATGGAGAATGCACGGGAATCGTAATCAATACTGCAAATAGAACTTTTTTTGGAAAAACTGTTAAATTAATTCAAACTGCCAACACTAAAATTCACGCAGAAGAGATGGTATACAGCGTAGTAAAACTTCTACTAATAATTGTTTTTAGCATTCTTCTAATTACATTTGTTTTTGCAATAGCTAATGGAACACCGATTGTATTGTTCTTGCCTTTAAGTTTATTGCTGCTTTTAGGAGCTATTCCAGTAGCATTACCCGCAATGTTTACGGTGAGTATGGCACTTGGAGCAAAAGAGTTAGTAAATAAGGGAGTTTTAATCACCAGATTAGGCACTCCCGATGATGCTGCAAGTATGAATATTTTATGTGTAGATAAAACTGGAACGATTACTGAGAACAAAATTCAGTTATCTAAAGCTATTGGCGGATTTAATGGATTCACTGATACTGATGTTTTACTCTATTCTGCACTTGCAAGTTCATCGGCCAATAACGATTCAATCGATAAAGCAATTTTGAATGATAAAACCCTAGTTAATAAAATTCAAAATTATCAAATTGAAAAGTTTGTGCCTTTTGATCCAAAAACAAGAATGACTAAGGCGTATGTTAAATATAACGGTAAAGAATTTGTTGCAATTAAAGGAGCCAGTCAAACAATTGCCGATATTTGCAAAATAAGCAAGGAAGAATCAGATAGATTTGAAAAAATTATTGATGAAAATGCTGAAAATGGATACAGAATACTGGCGGTTGCTGGGGGTAAAGATGAAAATAATTTAAAATTAGCAGGAATTCTTTGTCTTTATGATAAGCCAAGAGAAGATTCTGCTGACTTAATTCAAAAACTTAAAGAAATGGGAATCAAAGTCAAGATGCTTACTGGTGATGCAAGACAAGTTGCAATAAATATCGGAAATAAAGTGGGAATAACTGGTAATTCTATTGGCTCGCAAGAATTAAACGAGAAAATAAATAATAATGAAGAAAAAGTTGTTGAAGATTATGATTTATTTAGTCAAATATATCCGGCAGATAAATTCATCATAGTTAAGACATTACAAAAACTTGGACATATTGTAGGAATGACTGGAGATGGGATAAATGACGCTCCGGCATTAAAGGAAGCTGAAGTAGGTATTGCAGTAATTAACTCTACCGATGTTGCAAAGGGCGCATCAAGTGCAGTATTGACAAATTCAGGTTTAGAGAACATAATCAGTCTAATTATTGTTGGAAGACAGATGTTTACAAGAATAAACAACTGGATAATCTATAAAATAAGTAAAACAATTCTTCAAGTTTTTTTCATAATTAGTGCATTTTTGATTACCGGACAATTAATCATAAGTTCAACAGCTATGATTCTTATGATTTTTATGAATGATTTTGTCATTATTTCCCTATCAACAGATAATGTAGAAGCTAACTTGACTCCCCAAAAATGGGATATTAATTCGTTGATTAAAATTTCAGCTACTTTGGGAATTTTGATGGCAATTGAATCGCTATTTTTATTATGGATAGGTTTTGTTTATTTCCATCTTCCAATTAAACAAATTCAAACATTAAGCTATTTGGTTCTATTCTTCTTTACCATATTCTTAATTTTTGCAGTAAGAGAAAGAAAAAGATTTTATCAATCAAAACCAAGTACACCATTATTAACAATCATAACCATTGATTGTATACTTGCAGTTTTAATATCAACAAATGGCCTTTTAGGTATTGCACCAATTTCACTTGAAGTGGTCCTTTCAATATTTGCAGGAACAGCGATATTCTCATTATTGATAAATGACTATCTTAAAACTAAATTCATCACCAAATCTTGAGGACTTTAAATGTTAGACCAAATAACCTTATGGATTAGTAATCTTAATTTGCTTCCAATAACGATTATAGCACTATTAATTGACAATGATTTTTTTTACTTAATTTTTATGCTTTCATTAGCATTTGCAATTGGTAGAACTTGGTCAGAACGAGCTAAACTTTATGTAATTCTGCTATTTTCCTATTTGATTGCTTATGCAATTAAATTGATTGTTGCTCAAAGCAGGCCCTGTGATTTTATTGCTTCAAAAGTAGCTTGTCCAAGTTCGTATTCATTTCCTAGTGAACATTCTACCATAGCATTTTCATTAACTGCTTGGGTAAAGGATAGAAACTATTGGTGGATTTTCTTGGTTTTGTCATCATTTATTGCATTTACAAGAGTATACTTGGCAGTTCATTCAACTACAGATGTAATGGCGGGAATGGTTTTTGGAACATTAATTACATTACTTTTCATTAAAATCTTTCAAAGTATTCCAATTAGATTAGAAGAAAGATTTAACGAACTTATTGAATCGGTCATCTTAAAAATTAGAAAAACCTTTAGTTAGACGTTTTTTCTTAAAAAAACTAAAAATTAAAACTTAAAGATATAATTTAAGCACGTTTCGGGTATGCTTAAACCCTAACTTTTCATAAGCAATTAAGGCGTTTTGATTCTTTATATGAGCATTTAAAGAAATCTCCTTACATCCATTAGATTTTGACCATTTAACTAATTCTTTTATGAGTTTTTTGCCTATTCCTTTTGTACGGTATTCTTTTTGAACATAAAATGAATCCACATAAGCATAAGTTGGATATTTAAAAACAGGAGGATATTGTAAGAGTTTTCCTAACAATACTGCAACTAAGACGCCATTATCTTCGCAAATAAAAAAAACTGAATTTTTTGAATTTAACATATCTTTTACATATTTTTCTAGTAATTTTTTATAATTTGATACTCTTTCTTCTTCGGTTGCGATTTTTGCCATATATTCATTTAATAGATATTCAAGTTCAGTAATTTGCTTGTAATCTGATTTTACTGCTTTTCTTATTACTAGTGTCATTATCTTACTTCTCAACTCAAGTTAATAAAACAAATGGGATTGGATATTAAATTATACTTGAATAAACCAATTAATTATTTTTAGAATAATTGAATTAAAAAAACTAAAAAAACCAAATGACTCAATTAACATTTTTTGGCGGAATAAATGAAATTGGAGGAAACAAAATCCTCTTAGAAGAGAGCGGAACAAGAGTATTTCTGGATTTTGGAAAAAGTTTTGGATTATGGGGAAAGTTCTTTGAAGAGTTTCTAAGACCATCTGCATCACAAGGAATTTCTCAATTTCTAAATACTAAATTAATTCCAGACATTAAAGGAATTTATAGAAAAGACCTATTGGAGTTTGCCGACCTACCCATACATAAACAACCCTATGTTCACGGAGTATTCTTATCTCACGCTCATCAAGACCACGCTTCATATATTTCATTTTTTGATGAAGAAATACCAATTTACTGTTCATCAACAACTAAAAAAGTGTTAGAAGCAATTGAAACTGTAGGAAATAGAAATATTGAGGGTGAAATTACTAATTTTAAAAAAAGACCCCTTCTTGCAAGTCAAAGACTTCAATTGCCTATATCAAGACAAATATTTACTGAAAAAAAAGTTATAATAGATGGAATTGAAATGGAATTGGTTGCAGTCGACCACTCCATTCCCGGTTCGTGTGCAATGATAATACATTGTCCGAATTCCACCATAATTTATTCGGGAGATTTAAGATTACACGGAACATTTGGTAATGCAACTGAAGAATTTGCTCAGAGAGCATTTGATGAAAAACCAGATGTATTTTTATGTGAAGGAACTCGTATTACTGAAACTAGTAGATATGGAGAAGAAAAGGTATTTGAAGAAGCAAAAGATGTTTGCTTAAAAACTAAAGGTTTAGTTACGGTCGAATTCTCTTGGAAAGATATTACTAGATTTTTAACAATTTACAAAGTTGCAAAAGAAACTAATAGAAGAGTATTGATTCCAATTCGTTTAGCATATTATATAAATTGTCTTAGACAAACTTTAGACTTTCTTCCATCATTAAATGATGAAAACATTTTAATTTTCTTAGAAAGAATATCCTCTGGAACTTATGATGATACGGATTATTCAAAATGGCAAAGAGAATTCTTAAACTATCCAAACTTAGTCAAGGCAGATTATGTTAAAATCAATCAAAACAAGATTATATCGTGTTTAGGATATTTCGATATGTTAGATTTACTTGAAATTAAACCTGAAAAAAATTCAGCATATATACACGCCACAAGTGAACCATATAGTGAAGAAATGGAATTTGATGCAAAAAGAATGGATAATTGGTTGGAATTACTTGAACTAAACAAATTCCAAATACACGCATCCGGTCACGCTCCAGGAGTAGATTTATTTAAAATTGCTAATATAATTAATCCGAAAAAACTAATTCCTATACATACTGTACATCCTAGGGAATTTGAAAAAACTGATCTTAAAGTTTTATATCCAACAATTGGAGAAACGATTATAATTGATTAAAGCTGTTGCTTTTGACTTGGATAATACGTTGATTGATTTTTCTAATTTTAAAAAGTTAACTTCAATTAATGCTGCAAGAGCTATGATTGATTATGGATTGAATGAAGATTTTGCAAGACTATACTCTAAAATCTGGCAGACTTATGACATTAAAGGAATAGAATATCAAAAAACATTTTCCGATGTATTAATAGAATACAAATTAGACTTAAATGAATTTGAAAGAATACAACAAGCCGCTATTACTGCATATTTGAAAACTAAATTTGAGGTACTTAGACCCTACTCAGATGTTTTGTGGGTATTACTTAAGATTAGGTCTAATGGTATGAAAACTGGAATAATTACTGATGCACCAAGAAACAAAGCTTGGCAAAGGTTAGTGATTACTGGACTTGATGTGGCATTTGATTATGTAATAACTTTCGATGATACTAAAAAAACCAAACCAGATGCTAAACCATTTGAATTGTTTTTAGAAAAAAGTAACCTTAATGCTCACGAAGTATTATTTATTGGAGATAATCCAGAAAGAGATGTACTTGGAGCAAGAAAAGCAGGAATGATAACTGGTCTTGCTAAATACGGATGGCAACTAAACAAAGATAGCTTGCAAAAAGCAGATTATGAGTTGGACGATATTATAGATTTGTTCAACGTAATTGAAGAATTAAATAAAAAATAATATAAATATAAAAAAAATAATTTTTTAGATAAGTAAATAAGAGATGAAAAAAGTTTGATTTTAAAAATTTATGATTTCATTCCAGATTTTTTAGTTAATCTTTACCTTTCATTAAAGTTTCCTCAAACTAGATTTGAAAAGCACGTTGATTTGAATCTTACAAAATTAAAAAGTTACAAATTTGGTAAAAATACAAAAATAGGAAGATATAGTATTGTTGGAGAAAACTTTGAATTGGCCGATAATAGCTTTGTAAGTTTTTTTTGTGTGATTCACTCTTCAAGGAATTCACCAGTTAAAATTGGGAAATATTGTAGAATTGCTCCGAATTGCCACTTTATGACAACTAAAAAATTTGAATATGCTGCAATTGGAGAAATAAAAAAACTTCCAATTACTATTGGAAATAATGTTCTAATTGGAGAGAATTCTATTATTATGGGCGGAGTAACTATTGGAGATAATGTCGTAGTGGGTTCTGGTTCTGTTGTTACCAAAGACGTTGCAAACAATGTAATTGTTGCAGGAAATCCAGCTAAAATAATTAAAGAAATTCCAAAATCTAAGGAATTTGAAGATTTAATAGAAAGGTAGAGTCATGGCGTAGATAGATGCTAAGTACGGGACAGATTATAAAGTTTGTATAATACAAGAATAAGTTTTCAGATGATTATTTTCCAAATGTTCTTTTTCGGCAATTATATGTTTGAATTGATTTATGCACATCGGCATAATTAAAAATCGGAAAATATTTCGGACAGGAATAATATTCAGAATATTGAGTTAAAAAGAACGGTCCGTCTGAAATTCGATACTCGTTTGCTGTTCTTACTACCAAGTCAATTGGTTGGTGAATTTGACAATGGGAAACTATATTAGATC
>JAJXUZ010000003.1 GCA_021782355.1 Microcaldota archaeon
GTATTCTTACTAAATACTTGAAAAGTAGAAACTTTTTTAGATTCTTCAATAATCTGCACACCAAGTAAACGCCTATCAATTAAATTGTTGAATTCGGTGAGTTGTTTAGTATCGGTGTAATTTTCAACTTTGATTAGAGTATATCCTAAAATATACAAATTATAAAATTCAAAAGCGGCTGTTTGATAATTTCTTAGAATTATTCTTCCAATAGGTTGAATATTAGGAGTAATTTGAGGACTAATTGTTAAGTTCATTCCCCTTTGTCTCATTGAAAGATAACTTCCGGGTTTTGCATTAATTAGTGTAATCCAATTCTTAGGTAGAGAAACAACCAACGAGCTATTTCCAAGTTTTACAGCTTTTCGAATATAGGTTGGACCTTCAGGAGTAAGGGAGGAGGAACTGAATGTCGGTTTCTTTTTTAGTAAGCTCAAGTAAATCTAAACTCCATATTGATTGAATATATAGAAAGTATATATTATATATACGAAATATAAATCATTGGGGCAATGCAATAGATAGTCAAGGGAATCATAGGAGGCAACCAAGATTCACTAAGCCATACTGTTAAGAGGGGAAAGGAAAAATGAAGAAAAAACATCTTTCATCTACTTCAATAAATGAACCTGAATTTGGCAAAAATACTGCTATTTTATTTGCAGCATTGGCAGCATATTTAGTAGTTGCAAGCAATCAGTGGGCAGGATACTTGCTTATGTTTGCAGCAGCTATCTTGTGGTTAATTGGAAATGAAGAAGAAAAACCACAAATAATAAACAGACATAATGTTGCAAGAAGTTAAGTTTTAGACTCTCAACTTTTTTATCGGCAATCCGGTTAATGAAAGGTTTATAACCGGATTTTCCTGAGTTTAAACTATAAGATGCAACAATTTGAATTTAACCCCAAAATTATTATAGACGACAGAGAAGACCGCAGAGTAGTAAGTCTAATTTCAAAATATCCAACCATAATTGAAAATGAAAGATTAATTTGCGCAGATTATGTGTTAAGTGATAGAGTTGCAATTGAAAGAAAAACCGATAGTGACTTTCAATCAAGTTTAATGGATGGTAGATTGTTTACTCAGGCAAGTGAAATTGGAAAAAAATACCAGTGTGCAATTATTGCTATAATTGGAAAGAATTTTGATAAAAAATTAATTAAAGCAATTAACGGAGCAATAATTTCATTGTCAGTGGACTTTCACCTGCCCATAATGTTTTTTGATAATGATGAAAAGTTCGCTTTATTTTTATTTGAAGTTGCTAAAAGAGAACAGTTTCATCATAAAAGAAATGTGGCGGTAAACTCTCAGAGAAAGCCCACAGATATTCAAAAAGAGATACAGTTTATAGTAGAAAGTTTACCTGGAATTGGACCGGTTACTGCTCAACAGCTATTGGCTAAATTTCAAACAATTGAAAATTTAATGACGGCAAACGAAGAACAATTAAAAGAAGTAGCCGGAATCGGTCCTTTTGGGGCAAGAAAAATCAGGTTGGCAGTTAGCACTAAATTTGAATTAAAATTAAATTAAAGTACTTAGAACTTAAAAAAAGGAAGGGGGTTTGATAAGAAAAATCAAACCCAGAAAAATATAGGGAATTTAACTCAAAAGTTTTTCGATGTGTTTCTCTTTCTTCTTTCCAACATCCCTTACTACATCTTTAAGGCCCAAGCCCAATGCGATTGCAGAACCTAAACCAACTGCAACTGCGAATGCTCCGACCATCAAAATGAAGAAGTCTCTAAGAATTGAAACATCTGCTCCCGGTAAAATTAATGGCAATGCAATTACAACTGCAGTGTATGCAACAAATACTTTTAACAAAATTGCCATTAAGTTTGCAAATGGAACTTCTTTAGATTTTCTGAATCTGTCTGAAACATAATCAACTGCAAGTAATGCAACTACGATGATTATAGTTCCTTCAACTAATGATGGAATATAACTGAATATCCACAAGATTAATGTGTTAATTAAAGGTAAGTCTGTCACATTGGCAGCTACACCTAAAAAGATAGTAAAGGTTGCAAGTCTAACAAATACTGAAATTATTTCAGTAACAGTAATTGTTCCTAATGCGTCGTGAACTCCTTTTTGCTCAAGTTTTTTCTCAAGCCTCATTTCTTTTAATCCGCGTTCTACAATTTGTGCAAAGAATTTAGCAACTAAATAACCAATTCCAAGGAACACAATCACTACTATTAGTGAAGCAAGTCCTGAAACGTAGTTATTCAGAATATTTGACAGAGCCATATTGAGATTTGTTGAAAAGTCTACCAACGTCATTTTTTAAGGTCACCGAAAATTTAACGAATTTGTTGCTTTTAAACCTAACTAGTTCCCTGATTTTTGAATATAATACACTGCAGAACCGGAATCGTATATTTTTGAAACTGATTCGTTAGAAGAATTCTCTAAGTAATTCACATCGGAATTGTGTTGTTGTGAGGTTGCAAAAATGTATTTTACATTACTCAAAAATAGTTGATTAAGAGAAGAAAATGACTGTTCGGACAAACCATAGAATAGTAAATTCGTTAATTGAATTCTTCCAATTGCATTATTTGAAAATTCAAAATATCCGTCTACATAAACTGGTCTTGCTGAAAGGTAAGTTAAAAGATGACCTTGGTCCCACGTAGATGCAACCAAACCGGCTGGGCCACTAATTGAATTTGATAAATAAAATGCAGAAGAAAAATCTGAATTGGAACTTTGTTGAAAAATCGTAGAGGAATAGGATAAAAGAATGACGGCAAAAAAAAGTGAAATTGAAATTAACATCAATTCTTTTGTAATAGTCAACTTACTAATTAGCAAACCTATTGATAAACCACATAAAATACACAGAGAAGGAGCTAGAAATACGATGTTTCTTTGTCCGACAATTAAAAGTGCAACCGAAATAGAAAACCAAAATAAAATTACACTTATTTTTGAGTAGAAGTTTTCTTTAAATGCAAAATAAATGAAAATAAAAACAAAAACTAAAGGAGCAATAGTGTAAAAGAAAATAAATTGCCAAGAAAAAATTGAAAGTTCTGAACTTGAAAATATTGCCGGGGAAAGATAGTTCAAGACATTAAATTGTAAATAATAAATTGAACTTAGAATTAAACCAAAAAAACCATAAAGTAATGGAGCTGAATCGGTTTTTGCTTTAACTAAATAACTGCTTATTTGAATTGCCACTAAGGTTGCAAAAAGAACTAAAGCTGAAGGAAGATGGATTAGAGTAAGTAAAAAGAAAAGCAAAAATAAATTGAAATTTTCTTTATTTAGATAACTAAGAAGGATTAATGGGGCAAAACATAAAACAAATGCATCTGGTCGGCCAAAAACCATTGAACGACTAAGTGCGGCCGGACTTATTGCAATTAAAAGACTGGCAAGATAGGGGGAATAATTCTTGAAAAAGTCGTATTCTTTTAAGTTACTTTGAATAGTCAAATCTACTATTTTTTTAGTTAATGAATAGGTTGCTAATATTGCAACTAATGTTGCTAAAAGAGAAAGGATGGAAAACGAGGCAAAGTTTCCAATTCCCCATAATGAAAAAAGGTTAAAGCCCATTAAGTGAAATAATGGATAATAAGTATAGGGTCTTCCTCCAAAAGAAAGTGGGTCATATGAAATTAACTTTCCAAAACTATCAATTGCAGTAATTAATCGAAGATGATAGTAAGAATCGGGGTCAATAAAACCAGTTAAGAAAAGCGGAGAAAGACGGGCAAAAATACCGATAATAAGAATGGATAAAAGTTTCCAATCAACTCTAAAATTCATAAATTCAAGCATCCGCAAAGGCTTATTAATCAGCTTGATACACCATAAATATGTAAAAATTAGGCAGGTTTTCAGTAAAAGGTTGTTTTCTATAATCCTTTTGTAACTTTGCCATTTTCTATTAATTATTTGACCAAACAATTAATTTTAATCATTTGAGCAGAAAGAGGTAGTATACTTAAAATGGTTCAATATCATAAAAACCCTAAAACCAAAGCAAGCGGTACTGGTGGAAAGAAAAGAAGTACTCGCGACAAAGTAAAAGCACACTATGGCGGATTCTTCCATCGCGCAAGAATTGATAAAAAAGAAAAAGAAGCAGCTTACACTCCACGCTCAACTAAAGGTGGAAACACTAAGATTGCAGTAAAGATTGTTGGTTTTGCCAATGTTTCAACAAAAGGAAGCGCTAAGGTTGTTAAAACTAAAGTTTTATCCGTTGTTGAATCACCAAATAATCGCCATTATACCAGAGAAGGTTTAGTTACCAAGGGCGCAGTTATTGAAACTGAACTAGGTAAATGCAAAGTTACCAGCAGACCAACTCAAGATGGTACAGTAAATGCAGTTTTGATGCAAAGCAAACAGTAATTGTTTTGCGTCATTCTTTATTTTTTTCTGACTAATTCTTTTCTTCTTCTTTTTAAACTTATATTGCTAATTTAATTTTAATGAAAACCGTCAACACCACCCATATCGTAGGGGGGGTATTACTTAGACAATTAAAAAACGGAATAGTTCAAGTTTACTTAGTTCAACGCTCAAACGAAAACAATGCACTTAGAGAGCATTGGACTTTGCCCGGAGGAAAAATACAATCTCGGAATATTGATAAGGCAAGTGAACTTGAGAATAAACTTGAGGCAAAAATTGGTTATCGTCCTCGTTTTCCAGAATTTATTCACGAAATTAAAACTATTGATGAAGATAATGAATTTATCAGACATCACTTTTCTTATTTGGTTCCGTTAAACATTAGCACTCATCTTACTACCGAATACTTAAGAGGAAGTTGGAAGAAAATTGAGGCATTTAGAAATCCTAGATTAAAGTTGATGCCCGGGGTAAGAGAGGCAGTAATAGAAGCAGCGCAAAGATTGGAAAAACACAATCAATACTTAGATGAATTATTTGATTTGGCGCTATTGTCAAAAACCCGCGAAGGTCATCATCCATTCTATACCGCAGCAAGTTTAGTGAGTCCGGATGGAAAAACCATAATTAAGGCATTTAAAGGAGAAACGATTCCTACAATTAGTACTAAGGAAACGTTAGAACATCACGCAGAAGAAATTTTACTAAAGAAATTTAATACGAGATTGGCAAAAGGAAATCTTCCACTAAAAGGTTGGACTCTTTACACTTTAATGGAACCTTGCAGTTCACGAGATACTCCGGGTCACACTCCTTGTTCGGTATTAATTGCAAAAACTCCTCAAATTAGTAAAGTGGTCGTGGCTGGTTTAGACCACAATCCAAAAATAAAAAATATTGGAATTCAAAATATCATAAATAGCGGAAAAACAATTATTCTTCATCCCGATAATACTCAACAGTTCAAAAAAGCAACCACATTGAACATTCGTCACGCAGAAGAACAAATAAAACGACTTGTATCAAGAAAAACATATTAGAAAAGGTAACTGAATGAAGATTTTAGGAGTAGTTCACGACGACACTCACCACGGCTTAATACAACTAAGTAAATACATAAGAAAGAATGTTAAGGAAGGGCAGGTTGTAGGTCTAGAAGTGCCCGATAGATTTGAATTATCTAAAAGATACTTTAACGGAAGTTCGAAACGAATTATTAAAAATTATACTGAATCAGAAGGAAATAAATTTTTTGCAAAAGTAATTGAAGAAATACATAGGAAAAAAGCAATTGCAGTTCCAGTAGAATCTTTGGAATTAAGTAAAAAAGAAAATGAATTAAGAGAACTTGTAGAATATTCGGACGAATATGAGCCCGAAGTTAAAAGAAGTCAGCAATATCAAATTTACAGAATGGGAATTGAAAGAGCAGTTAGAATGCTTGAAGATACTAAAAAACACCAAGGAAATGTGTTAATTGTAGGTGCGGCACACGCAGCAGAATTTGAACATTTAGCACCGAATAAAACCAAACCGCAATACTTCTTAAACCAAAATGAATTGAAACAGGTAAACAGTCACGTTAAAAGTTATATAGGAAGACTTAATGAAAACGAAATGAAAGATTATGCTAGAAGAATAGAATTTGCATTAAAAGAGAGATGATTTTTTATGAATCAAGGAAAAGAAGTTTTTTTTGTAACTGGCAATAATTCTAAGTTCGAGGAGGCTAACAATATCCTTTCTGAATTTGGAATCAAAGTTAAACAATTAAAATTAGATTTAGAAGAAATTCAACACGAAGATTTGGGAAAGATTGCTGAAAACAAAGCAAGACAGGCATTTGAAAAAACTGGAAAAAATAAAATGGTGTTTGTAGATGACACGGGTCTTTTTATTAAAAGTTTAAAGGGGTTTCCTGGTTCAAATAGCAAACTAGTTGCAAAAACTCTTGGTGCAGATAGATTAGTTAAATTAATTAAAGGTGGAGCGAACAAAGCTGCGTTTAAATCGGTAATTGCAGTGATGGGACCAGGTATGAGTTCTCCTGAAGTATTTGAAGGAAAGTGTCATGGCAAATATCTCATTAAAGCTAGAGGAAAGTCTGCTGATTTTGTGCCTTATGATAGGTTTTTTGTTCCATTAGGAGAAACTAAAACTTTTGCTCAGATGAATTTAGAGCAGAAGAATAAGTATTCAAGCAGAGCGGTTTCGATTAGAAATTTGGGAAAATGGTTAAGTAGAAGATAAGGTTAAGTTGAGATTAATTTAGACTTTGAAGTGAAAGCGAGATTTTAGTGAGTTTAACCATTCTTTCGGATGAATTCCATAAGACCATTCACCTAATGCTACTCGTAATGGTGAACGGTGAATTTCTCCTTCAAGAACTTTCTTTGCGGTACCTAGTTTTTGTTCAAAAGACTTCTTATATTCTTTATTGATTTTTTCAAAGTCTTTCATCTGATTTTTAAATTCTTGATTAATTAATTTGTCCAATTCAACAAAAAAACCAATTTTTTGCAACTCCTCTATCATATTCTTATTTGCTTCATAATTGGAGGGTTTGAGACCATAAGTTACTTTAAGGTCCCGGGAGATAAGTCTTTCAGTAGGAGACCGGGTTAAATCCTCAAAACTTAGAACTTGAAAACGATTAAAATAAAAAGTATATCTAGATTCTGATGGGTTTTTGGAGATAACATCAATGCAGTCCATGGTGTTTGAATTTCTATTAATATTAAATTCATTTAATTTTTCTGATTTCTTCAAATTGTTTAGTATATTGTCCCATTTATCACCATAATTACGATACGTTGAAGGACTAAAAATCTTGTTTAATTCTTCAATTTTATTTATATTACCATAAGTTTCATAAAAAGATTCGATGATAGTTTTAGTGTTATTAGAAATTACCAGTTTGTTTGAAGTCGATATTTCTTTCCACTTTGAAGGCGGAAAAATAAAAATATTAGATTTTGAAACTTTTTCGTTAAAATCAACTTTATTCGGATTATGTTGAGGAAAATTTATCTCAAAATCCTCTGAAATCTTCGTCTCTATTTCTGAAATATTATTCAAAAGAGGCCCATAAACTTCGTCTAACATTTTTTTATGACGATCATAAACATAACCAAAGTATGCAGTTAATATCGAGACAATAATTGCAATAGAGAATTGATTTGTAATAAGTTGAATTAGAAAAGTTAGAAAAGATAGTATATCCATAACGCACACCAAACGGAATATTTGCTCTTAAAAGTTTTCTTTTATATATCGAGTTTTATTTTATTCTCCAGGGTCTTTTACAGAATTAATTGATTGGTTTGTTTATTGATTAATTTTGATTGTAAGTTGTTTAATGGTTGTTTATTGTTTATTATTTGAAATTGTTTTTTGATTTTGTTACTTGAATTTAACCGTAGTTGTTTTGTTTTCTTTAATTCTATCTTTTAGTAAACCTTTAATCAAAGTAACTGGAATGGGTTCGTCCAAAGGAAACTGAATTGCTGATTTTGAAGTTTTGAATTTAAGTAATTTTTTATGATTTAATGCGATTATGGGGGGTCGAATGTATAGGCCTAGATGAGTTTTCATAAGAGCAAACCAGCATAAATTGCCCTTATCGTAAGCAGGCATACGATAACTAATACTCTCGGTAGAATTTGGAGAAACATCTTTGATTATCTTTCGAATTTCAATTAGTTTCCCTTGATGTTCTTTTGGAGCATTTGAAATGTAATCGTCTACTTCGTTTGTAGATTTGGGTGGTTTTTTCATTTAAATTGGTCGATTAATTTAATTTATTCTAACAAATTATTGTGAAAAGCCAAGCAGGTAAGAAAACTATCCCGTCTTGATGAGCTAGTTTTTTACCACAAACAACTGTGCCGACATGATTGTTTCTACAAAATGCCTTTAGTGCCGGAACATCAATAATTCCGGGTTCATCTTCTTTTTTAACTTCAACTGGCATTAGCTTTCCATTAATTCTCAACACTATATCTACTTCCTTGTGCGATCGATTGTCTCGCCAGTAAGTAAGTGAAGCATTCGGAAGAACCTTAAATTGAAGCCGATATAAGTGATCGTAAATTAAAGTTTCCAGCGTTTTACCATATTCTTTTTGGTCATCAAGTAGGAGTTTATTTAGTCTGCCAATGAGTAGGTTGCGTAATGCTACGTCTGAAAGATAGATTTTGAATATATCACTGGTCTTGTTGGACCTTAAAAATAACATAGATTGAGTTGCAAGTTGACTGCTCTTTAAATGATACAAGTATCGCTTGATAGTATCACTGTTTGCACCCGGTAAACTGTTTTTTTGTAATGAAGACAGATTAGCAGTTGTAGATGAAATCGAAGCTATGTACGAAGTCAAATTAAATAATCCGTCAGGATCACCCACTCCCTTTGCATTTATAGCATCTTCTCTGAAACCCAACCAAAAAGTATCTTTCAAGATTGCGGATACTTTTACTAAATCAGGTTCGTTCAACAAAGCAGGATATCCACCCTTTATCATATATTCTTGAAAACATTTCTCAATTTCAAATTGCCAGAATTTCAAGTCAGAATATAATTTCACAAATAGTTCATAAACTTCTTTAGAGTCATTTTCTCTATAAGCATCGAGAATTTTTGAACGGAAAGAATTAATGTTATTTAGAATGCAGACTAGTTTAGAATCATCTCTGAATCTAAGTCTTAGTACATCAGAAAACTTCATTGGCATCATAGTATATAATTGAATTCGTCTAGCGGCCTTGGCAGCTTCATCAAGCATCCCAGAACTAGAAGAACCACTTATGAAAAACTTAATTGGATATTTCAAATTTTGAATACCGGTAATCTGCTCCCCCCAAGATTCAACATTCTGAATTTCATCCAAAAAAACATAGATTTTAGTTTGAAGAGCAGATATATCTTCCCCTAGAACAAACTTACAGTAAGAAGATAGGAGTTCCAAAATAGACCATTTCTTCAACATTGGTTCGTCGAATATTAAATAGATTATTCGTTTTCCATCTAGACCTTCTTCTTTGAAAGTAAACGTTTTTGGATTTGAAGGGGGGACCTCTGGAAGACCCAGAAGATTTCGCATTATCTCAAATAAAACAGTTGACTTTCCAACTCCTCGCGGTCCAATTATCAGGGTTGCTTCTTCACTATCGACAGATTTCCTAAGATAATAGTAATCTCTGCGTTTGAAAGTATGAATTTTATTAAAAGGAAATTCAGATTTTTTATACCACCAACGATTTTGTATAGATAAAAAATCAATTACAGTTTTTTCATTCATAGATAAATTTAGGGTTAAAGAGTATATAAAGGTTACTAATCTAAATTATCACACCTATATAAAGCTCAATAATGGTAAATTTTATTTAGAGATGATAAAAATTGTTTATCTCCTAATAAAACGCTTGAGTGATGAATTAGACCTAATATAATTAACTACGAAGTTGTAGGGTAAATTAGTGACATATTATACTAATCATAAAATCCTAAGTACAACATAGAAAAACTGTTCTAGTGAACAAAACCCATTCAAGGAAAAGGTTTAAGAACCATTACATACATAATTTATATACCTATCTTCTATATTTCAAACGGTTTTTAGAAGTTTATCCTTAACTTTGCCCATCGGCGAACTTGGATATGGTGAATAGAATGGGAGCAAATTTTTTTTCTTTGATTAAAGCTACAACGAATTCGTGTTTCCTTTTTGAAAGCACCCAGCCAGTTGCCATAAGCAAACCAACTCAATTATTCTTTAATGGAAAGAAAGTTGCAATAATTAAGTCCACAATTGGACGAGTGAATGAACCAATTTACATTGGAACAATTGATTCAAAAATAGATGCCAAAACATTGGTAGACAAAAAACTTACTACTCAAAAATAAAGGTGAAGTAAAGATGTTGTATGAATGCCCTGATTGCAAAAGCAAAAATCTTAAACGAGACAATGAACGCGGCGAAATTGTTTGTAAGAACTGCGGATTAGTAGTAGAAGAGGACATGATTCAAGAAGGTCCAGAATGGAGAGCCTTTGATACTGAACAAAGAAATTCAAGAGCAAGAACCGGAGCTCCACTCAAATATATGTCTCCAAACAAAGGATTGGTAACTGAAATTGACCAATACAACAGAGATATTCGAGGAGGAAAAATTGCTCCAAGTCAACAAGCTCAATTATACAGAATGAGAAAGTGGCATAAGCGTGCAAGCATTTCAAACTCAATTGAAAGAAACTTGGCAATTGCATTAACTGAGTTGAACAGAGTAGCCTCACACTTAGGGTTGCCAGATAGCATTCGTGAGTCAGGAGCACTTTTGTACAGAAGATGCGTTGAAAAAGGATTAATCCGAGGAAGACAAATCGAAAGTGTAGTTTCTGCTGTTCTTTATGCTATTTGCAGAATGTACGGAATTCCAAGAACCTTGGACGAAATTGCAGTAGTTGCAGAAACTCCAAAGAAAGAAATCGGAAGAACTTACAGATTGATTACAAGAGAATTAAATCTTAAAGTTCCTTTGACCAACCCAAGATTTTACATCAACCGATTTATCACCAGCCTTAAGTTAAGCGGAGACACTCAAGAAAAAGCAGTGGAACTCTTAGACCAGGCAATTGATAAGGGATTGATTTCGGGAAGGGGTCCGATGGGAGTGGCTGCTGCAGCAGTTTACATCGCAAGCGTATTAACTGGTGAGCGAAGAACTCAAAAGGAAGTTGCTGATGTTGCAGGAGTTACAGAAGTTACCATAAGAAACAGGTATCGGGAACTTAAGAAGGCTCTTTCGTTAAACGTAACGATCTAAAAAACAATTAATTTGCCCCATTTATTTTTTAGGGGCAAGGTTTTTTCTAATTCTAATCTCGTTTAAAAATATAGTATCTTCGATATAGGTCGATAAAATTCATTACTCTTGAAAAGAATGAAATTATTCCGAACAGAATAAGAATTACAATTGAAACTACTACGGCCATAAATAGAGCATAAATGGTAAGGTCGACAAAAGAATTGCCAGTTATTCTAAAATGGGTAAGGTCGGCGTGAGATAATAAAAAGGAAACCACTCCACTTACAGCTGCTGAAACTATGATTAAAATTAAGTCGCTGTAATTTATTTTTAAGCGATTTTCTCTTTCTGCCTTCATCCAAAGAAGTCTAAATTTTCCCATAAAAATAGATTAATGCAAAGACCTGTTTTTATTTTATTGTTTTTTTGCTAAAACCAATTAGATAGTCTTTTTTGACTTAGTATTCTGCTTTTGAAGAGATATTCATTGGGATTTCTTGAAAGTTTGCTTGATAGATGAGAAAACAAATCGGAAGAATTTGAAAATTTAATTGGTTTTGAATTTAATGCTTGGGCAACATTCTCTCGGACTTGTGCAACACCTAAGGATACGAGATAGTCTGAATTAATTTCTCTAATTATTGTAACTTTTGCCTGCTTGTTAATTCTTAGTAAATGTTTAAGACAACTTAATCTTCCGGCATAATAACCGCCACCTTCGCTAGTTGAATATTTTGTTCTGCCAGTAAACCCTTCATAGTCGTATTCGATTGGAACGGATTTTTCATTACCCCACGGAGTATTTTTATCCCAAGCTTCAAATTGCTCGAACTCAAATGAACCGGGAGTTAGAATGATTTGAAAATTGTTGCCAAATGCGTAATTCGAATATAAATAAAACTCATTGAACTCGTCTAAAAGTCTGACTTGTTTTAAGAGAAGCTTGCCGACAATATCGTCAGATGCGGTTATGCTCCATTTGGTTGGAACCATTTTTGGACTTTTGCCAAGCATTCCCACACTTAAAAGTTTTTGAATGTAATAGACGTCGTGTCCTTTTTCAAGCATCAAAGATACTGCTTGATTGGTAAGAAGTTTATCTTCTTTTAATTCATCGACAATGCGCGGAATAGATGGATTGCTTGAAATTCTAAATTCATTTAGCGTTCCGCTTGGTCCGTTCGGCAATGCAACACTTGAAAAATAAATAGAAAACTTGGGTGCTTTTAAAAAATCAATTTCCAAGTCTACTGGTTTAACTGATGCTGCGGATTCTTGAATTTGCTCGGTGAATTTTCCGGGGTTTTTTACATTTACAGAATACTTACCACGAACTAGGTTGCTTCTTGATTCTATTATTTTCCAATAAGTTTGCTCGTTTTGGTTGTTTGACGAAAACCAATTGCTTGGTTCGTTTAAAGAGGGATTGGTGTCTTGACTGACATCTACCATCGGACCAGCTAAAACATTAGGATAACCGTATTCTCCGACAAATGCACTTGGAGGAGTTGGACCAAAAATGGAATTGGAAAGTTTGTGTTCGATTTGTAAACGTGAAAGTACTTTGGCAAGTATGGGGTTAAATTCATTGATTTTAAATTGTTCATTTTTTGTTTTAATTACAAAACCATCTGATGATTTTTCAACAGTAATGTCTTTGAAAATTGAAGTAGTTGGAAAACGTAGTGAGGAATTTAACGAGGTCATTGTTACTAATATAATTTAGATTGGTTTAATTTAATGAGTTTTGAATATAAAATTCAAAAAATTCGATAATTTAAATTAAATTTGGTTGATGTTAAAATAAAATTTGACACCCCAGACTTCCGTTATTCATAGAGGGAGAAACGAATAACGGAACAGGGGGTCGTTAGTGGAAGAACAAGCAATTTATATGATGTTTTTGATTTACTGTATTTCAAAAGAAATTTGAAATAGTAAACTAATGGGGATTGGTTTACTAAAGTTGTTTTAATTTTCTTTTGAGTTTTGTGTGTGAGTATTGGTTTGTTTAGACCAATGAAATTTTTGTTTAGCGTATAGCATAACTGTTAATGGGGAGGGATGTAAATTTGAAAAAGGGGGTCTTTTCACTTTTCGATATGGATGATTTGATTCGCGATGCTGGAGCACAAAGAGTAAGTGAATGCGCAAGCGCGAAGCTGGGAGAAATTCTAGAGGACCAGGGAGAACTTTTGGTTTTTCAAGCAAAAATTATCGCTCGTCACGCTGGAAGAAACTCAATAAATGGAAGTGATGTTCGCTTGGCAGCAAGTTTTCTAAGAGAAACAAAAACTCAAACTAGTTGAAAATTATTTAGTTGATGATTGTTTTTCGATTATTGAAGCTAAAGACTTAAGAAATTCGTTTTGGGTGCCTTGGGCAATTGTAGCACCTGCTGCAACCTTATGCCCTCCACCCACTCCACCTACTAATTTTGAAGACTCTCTCATTGCAAAATCTAAATTGATTCCCAGTTCTAAGAGAGTTTTGTTTGCACGGCTGGAAACTTTAATCATACCTGCTGAATCTTCGGATAATCCGATAATGGGTTTGATTAATGGCAGGGTTTTTGAAGCAATGATTGCGCCGATTACTGAACCAATTGAATAGTCTGCTATGCTTCCTCGTGCATCAACTAAGTAAAAAGCACCGTAATCATCACAATGATGGCGTGCGAAATTAATTGACTCAAAAATTGTTTGATAGTATTCAGAAAGAATTTGTTTTGCTTTAATCAATGCAGATTGGTCATTTTTACATAATGATAATGCAATGTCGGGTTGGTTTGTTCTTCCGCAGGCATTTAATAGTAAGGAAAGTTCGCCAACATCATCAATGGTGGAAAACGAAGAAGAGTTAATAATCCGATAATTTGGACCAATTAATTGTTTAACTGACTCTTCTTCCATTCCGTTTTCAAGGCAATAGTTGATTAATCCAATTGAAAATTGTTCTCTTGCCGAATCAGATAGTGAAAGGTAAGTGAACTGATGTGGGTTTTCTTCTAATTGACAATTAAGAAGCTGGCAAGCAAGGTTTGCACTGGCAGTCAAGTCGGAGAAGATGTTGATTATGGGTGGTTGTTGACAATAGGCCAAAAATCTTACAATGTCCTGGGATTTTCCTGCAATTCTTAAATCGTTGGTAAGTTTAATTTTATTTGAATTTATTGCAAGTTCTAATACCTTAAGGTTGATGTCTTTAAACGAACCGCTTAAATCCTGCATGTCTCCAACCGCACCGGCTAAAGCTATTGGGATTAAGTCGATGTTGGTGGAAATTAATGATGAATCTTCTGACATTGAATTAAATGCGCAGAAGCAGGTGGTGGCGGCACTTGCGCTTATTCCTCCATCAAAGCCATTTAAACAGCAATTTGTTTGAGAAAATAGTTTTGAGTCTATTTCAAATTGCTTTTGACTTGGAACGTGGTGATCTAAAATTGCCACCTTTAAACCAGCATCAATTAATTCTGATTTTACAAATTCAATTTGTCCGCTTCCAAAATCAGTTAGAATAATCTCTCTTGGTTGGTTTTCGCTAAGAGCCAAGTTTTTTAAATCGGTGCAGGCATTTAAGTCAAATTTACTTTTCATTATCGTAGTGTGGACAATATTGTTCCTGCTCAATGCAATTGAAACAATGGAACCGGCAGCTATGCCGTCAGCATCATAATGATGGGCGACAATGGGCCATTTAAAGTTTTGAAGAATCCAACTGCCCGTTTTATTTGCAGATTTAAAAAAATCATCAATAAAATTGTTAGTTTTTGTAGATGACTTGGAATTGAGTTTTTTCAAAATATTCGCCAATTTTGTAGTTTTTTTTAAATTTTTACTAAAGCAGTAGTGATTGCAAACAAATTAAAACCATTACAATACTCAATAATATCTAATAAAATTCCTTATCGACAGATTTTAATTGATAATTTAGACTCTGTGGTGAAAAACTTATGACTAAAAAAGAAAGCGATAACACTTCAGTTTCAAATAAATTTGAAAAAGCAAGGATTATTGGAGCTAGAGCTTTACAATTGGCAATGGGCGCACCACCACTAGTAAACGACGTTGGCACCATTAATGCTGTAGTTCTTGCAAATATTGAATACGAAAAACTAGTAATTCCATTAAAAGTAGTCAGAAGCGCAAAAGTACTAGCAGGATAATCTTGCTTTAGAATGTTTGCAAATCAGATTATATGGTGTGGAAATGTTTGGGCGCTATTATAAGTGAACGAAACTGCCACTCAAACAAACCCACATCAACAAATGGGAAATTTAGACTATTTTTACTTACTTAATGAACTTAATGAAAATTTAAGCGAAGGTTGGCTTAATCAAGTATATGACTCTACAGAGGGATTCAGATTTAAATTTAGAAAGCAGGTTGAAAAAAACTTTGTAGTGCAGATGGGAATAAGGGCGCATTTAGTTAACAGTTTTTCAAGTGCTCCTGCATTGCAAACTTCTTTTACTAAATATCTTAGGGAAATGATGCAAAATACAAAATTACAATCTATTGAGCAGGTGGAATTTGACAGAATTATTCAATTTAATTTTTCCACCAATAAACAGGGCAAAAAAATAGTAATTGAACAGTTTTCGCAAGGAAACATCATAGTGCTTGATGAAGAAAATAAAATTTTAAGACCGATGAGGGCAAAAGACTATTCTTCTCGTTCGTTACATCACGACTTAAAATATCAACCGCCGGTTTCTACAAAAATCCACCCAAATAATTTTACTTATGAAAGTCTACAAAAAGACAAAATTAAGGAAGGCTCCCCGATTACCTCAGTAATTACTCATTTGGTAAATATTCCGCCTTTTTATGCGCAGGAAGCAATCCAAAGAAGTGGATTGGATCAAAAAACACCATCCGAACAATTAAGCGAAAATCAATGGAAAACCGTTTGCGAAAATGTCAGGTCATTAACTAGTTTTAAATTGTCCGCAAGAATTTATTATAAAAACGAAGAAAGTGAAAGTAACCCGACTCCAATTGCGTTTTCTCCTTTTGAATTAAAGAAATTCGAGGGATTGCCGGGAATTACGTTTAAAGAATTTGAAACATTCAGTCAAGCATTAGAAGAATACTACTTACCCATTTGGAAAGATAAGATTGAAAGTCAGAATAATCAGTCGTCCACCAATGCATTAAGTAAACTTAATTTTACACTAAACGAGCAAATAAAAGCTAAAGATAAGTTCTCTGCACAAATAGAAGAAGGAAATTTAAGTGGTAAGTGGATAATGGAAAACTCATACATAGTCCAAGAAATAATCTCAAAGGCTTTGGAACTTAGAAAAAGCGGATTGAAAAAAGCAGAAATGGAAACCGAACTTAATAAATTTGCTAAAAGTCAGGGACAGGAATTTTCGATTTTAGTTAATTCTAATCGATTAAGCGTAATTATTGATTTTAAGAAAAAAGAATAAGAAAGAGTCAAAGGGTTTAAGCTTTGACTCTAAAAATGAATTTAACCTATTTCTCTTCTGTCTACTACCATAACATCTTTAACATCTAAAACTGAAGAGTATGGCAATTGTATAAGTCCTGCGCCTTCTTTTTCAGCTTTAACTGCTAATGACGAATCTGGGTTTGGTTCGACTAATACTCTTTCAATCTTACCAGTTAATTCATTTATGTAAAAGTCTACAATTCTACCGAGTTCTTCTCCATCAGTAGTAATTATTCTTTTACCTGCCAATTGTTTGGCAATAGCGTATTTTACCATAACTTATCACCTAAGCGTTTCTTGTTAAGCATTTACAACTTTGAATGTTTTCCTTGATAAAATGAAAGTCAGCTTGTTTAAATATATATATGCTTTGCAGATTTTTTGGTTTTTTTTTACTTAGAATGGCTTTTTATTCAAAAACGTTTTAATTAATAAATCATCTTGAATAATTATTTAAGAGGTAAGGTAAATATGGCAATGAAAGTTAAAGACGAAGTAATGAAAGTTATTGATGCATTAAAAGCAAGCGGGTTTAATCCAGTAGATGCAGTTTTTGAAGGTGCAATGGGCGTAAAGGAAGATACTACTTTAAGTTTTGTTGATAAACTTAATGATGCTCAAATGGTTTCTGGAGTTATTAGAGTCATTTATACTGTTGGAGAAGAACAAGTTAGATTTGTAGAAATTCCAGTAGGAAATCCACAAGACCAACAAGGTGGACAAGAAAAGTAGAATTTAAAGAAATTTAAAAAAGGATTGAAGACATATTGGCTAAAAATAAAACCAAAGTAAAAGCACAGGAAAACGAATCGATTAGTCCACTTATTGGCTCTTGGGCTTTTATGTTTGGAATGTTATTGGCAATTCTTGCGGGTTTGGGTTTTGCTGAAAAAGGTTGGGCATACCTCACTCTTGGAATTTTGGGCTTAATTGTCGGATATCTAAACATTAATGAACACGAAAGTGTTCCGTTCCTAGTTGCTGCAATTGCACTTGTAACAGCAGGAACCGGTTTGGGTTCGATTTTAACTGTAATCCCCGGCGGAGTGGGAGAACAATTTTTGGCAATATTGCATTACATTGTGTCTTTTGTTGCTCCTGCTGCCGGAATTGTAGCATTAAAAACATTATATGAAATTGGAAGAAGTCCGTCTGTTTAGTTCTTTTCAATTGGTTTAATGACATTTAGAAAAGGTAAAAGTATAGAAAAAAAATTGAAAGTTTAGGGCTATTATCTAACATAGCCAGGAATTCTTGTTTTTGAATTGTCCTTATCTTTTGATTTGGGCTTAATTTGAGAAACAGAATATGCTATTTTTTCTCCAATTGCACTTGCTCTTGCTAAATCTACTTCGCTTAAGGGACTAAAACGCCCAAAAATTTTTAAAATTCCGTTTAACTTAATGGTTAGTAAGTTTAATACGGTTAAACCGCGTTTTTGAGTTAACTTTTCAATCAGTTGCCATTCAAGAATTTTTGAATTTTTTGAAACGTAAATAACCGATATTGTGTTGGCTTTTAAATTTGGCAAATTTAAGAATAGTTCAACTTGATTAACATCATTAACTACAAATGCAAGCGAGTTTGAAAAAGTAAGATGAAGGTCCGAAGAGTATTCGTTTAATGAGGTTTTGCAGTTTCTAGATTCTGCACCTTGTTTAATTTGATTAGCCAGTTGGTGACAATACAAATCGTTTGAATATATTACATTAAGACAATTATCCATAAACTAGGTTTTGAAGAAACAGGTTTAAAAGGTAACTATGGTTTAAGTTATTCAATTGGTTTTAAAATTTTTGGGAATTTTGATAAAAATGGTAAACAATAATTATAAGCAAACTGGAAAAAAACTTTACAATGTTTCATTTTTAGTATCGATTATAGTCTTAGTAGCATTGGCAAGTTCACTTTACTTACTTTATAGTGCCTATCAAACTCAAACCAATTTGATTAATCAAATCAATTTCGATAATACCAATCAACTGGCTCAAATGAATATGATTAATGCACTTAACAGCAAAATTGGAGTATTACAGACACAATTGAATCAGAGTAATTTTAATTTAAATCAAATCAGTGCAAATTACACTGCTACAAACAACGAACTTTTAAAGTTTAAAAATACTACAAACCAACAATTAACTGGAATTCTAAACGAGGTTAATTCAACTAGTTATTGGCAGGCTTATTCGGCAGTTCAAGCAAATTACAATCAATCTGAAAACTATGGATGCAGTTACTATTTTGGCGGTTCGTTTTCAACCACTATCTATGTTCCATTAGGATGCTCGCTTACTATGGGTAATTTGTTAGATTCACTTAACACTTTGTACAATATGTCAAATTCAACTGGCCCACAATATGCAGCAGGATTAATTTCAAGTTATATTGCAAATAATAGCAACTAAGCTTAAATTTAGATTTTCAGTCTAAAACCAGAATGTCAAATGAAGCTTGGTTTGTTTTGGCAGAATAGGCTCCACAATACCTGCTTGAAATTACTTTGAGGTTTCTTTTATTTTTAAGTCCGATTTTTACAATTTCATTTGAAGTTTTAACTAGTCCGCTTTCATCGTGGCCATCAATTACAGCATATGCGTGTATGATTGAGTTTTTTTTGCATACATTTAATGCTACTGGAATAAAATCAAGTGATTGATGAAGTAGGGGCATAATCACCCGGTCTGCCCATTTGAAGTATTTCTTGTCTTTTAAGAAAATGTTTGCATCTACAGAGTGAACTTGTACGAATTCTTCTACTTTGTTAGCTTTAATGTTCTTTAGCAAATAATTACAAGCATCTGGATTCCATTCAATAGCTAAAACTTGACATCTTTGTTTTAATGATTTTAAGTGTTTTGCAATTTCAATAGCAAACGGGCCTACACCGGCAAAAATCACCATTACATTTTCATCATTTTTAACAAGCTGACAAATTCGATTTCTTTCAAAACTAAGCCTGCTTGAAAAGTATACTTTGTTTAAATCCAAATAGAATACGCATCCGTTTTCTTTGTGAATGGCGGTGGTGCGGTTTTCTCCTGCCAAAACCTTTATTCCTCGAATACGAAATTGTCCTTCAAACTTGCTTTTTTGGACAACCACTTTAACTCTTGAATTGCTTTTAATGAGGGAATTTGCAATTGTTTTGGATTTTGATTTTAATTTTGGCGGGATGCTTACAATTGCAATATCTCCGATTAAATCATACGAAGAATGAAGAAGAGAAAGATTTTGAGGACTAAATTTTTTTGAAAGTAAATTCTTTAGAGATTGGGCTTTTTGTTTGTCGGTTATTTGAAATGAGGTCGAAGTAATTTTATGCTCGAAGGGAATGTTTAATGAAATTGAATTAGAAACTAATGGTAGATAAAAAAAACCATTTTTAGCAAACTGTTCAAAGCCCGTTTGAAGTAGATTGTTTTCTTTTAAGAATAATTTTGCGGTTTGTGCGAATTTAATTGGGACTTTAAGGGCATTTAATTTCTTTTTAGTCATATAATAATTTTTCCGCATCTAATATTATTTAGTATTTAAGAGATAAAGTGTAAATACTTAAATTAAATTGTTTGTGCAGATATTTGAAAATAATTTGTAGACTTGAAGCAAATGAATATTATTGATGCGTTTAGTTCTTGGGTTAATTTGTATTTTTTTGACCCTTTAAGATATCCAAAAAGTTTTGCTCCGTATAATATTTACAATACTGCAACGTTTGCAATAATAGGTTTGGTTTGCGCATATTTGATTTATCGCTATTTTACATCAAATGGCATTATATTTAATGAAAAACTATACTGGGCAGTTATTCCTTTTGTTTTGTTAGGTTCGATAGTTAGAGTATTGGTTGATGCAAAAATTATTCCCAGAATGGTGATAGTTTTTGGTTGGACTTTTTTTCCCTTTGTCACTCCCCTAATTTACATTTTAATTTTCTTAGTAATGTTGTTATTTCTTTTAACTTTAAGGAATTTTTTTGCAAACAAATATTGCACAATAATGATGTATAGTGGATTGGTTTTGGATGCAGTATTTCTAATTCCTCTTTTGTTGATTATTAAAAATCCAATTTCAACTTTGTATATTTTAATTATGGCAATTGTTGCCACAGCAATTGGAACATTTGTTTTAAGGTTATTGAGATTAAGAGCTACTAGTAGAATTGAGATTTTTACTATTTTTGCTCAGTGTTTAGATGGTTCTGCAACGTTTGTAGGAGTAAGTTTGTTTGGATATTTCGAACAGCACGTATTAGGAAATGCAATCTTCAATTTTTTTGGAACACCGTTCGCTTTCTATGCACTTAAAGCGTTGTTTGTAGTGCTTGCAATTAAAATTGCAAATGATGAATTGAAGGACTCAAAATACACTCAATTAAAAATATTTATTTTATTGATGATTGCAACTTTTGGAATTGGGCCGGGAATAAGAGATATGCTTAGATTGCTTTGCGGAGTTTAAACTAAATTAAAAATAAGGTAAAAAAATTGATTTATTTTCTAGTGGACTTTTCTTGTTGTTTAATTAAATCCAATAAGCCATCAAGTCTTCTTTCAATATAAGAAGCATCTGCTTTATCGTTCATATCAATTGAAAGGGAATGAACGTCTTTTTTTAAATCACGCGCAATATCTTCGATTTCATCAAGTCTGTCGTGAAGTTTTTTGGTATGTTCACGGGTTCTGCGGTGAATGGTGAGACTTAAACGAACCATCCAAGCAAATGCGAATACACTAATTACTATAAACGAAAGGGACGCAAAGTCCAATTGAGTGGATAATAAAGTAATTATTGGATTCATTTGGTTTTCCTATTAGTTATGGGTGAATTCTGAATTGAAGAATCACTAAATTCAGATACACTGAGCATTTCGGTTATTGCTCTTGAAATTTTTTCTTCTGCATCCTTTAATGATGACTTGCTTCTTAATGATTTTCTTGCAGACATTACGGCCAAACTTGCTTGCTCTAAGTGAGTTTGAATCTCATTTAATCTGCTTTGGGCTTGGTGAATTCTTCTTTTAGCTTGTTCGGTTTCGTGATAGACAAAAAGTAACATAACGAATGTGGCAGCCAGTGCCCCACCAAAAGAATAGACTAAGACGTCATTTAGCCCAAATAAAACTGACATAAGGACAATAGAGCATCCTTATTTAAAAATTAGATTATTGAAAGCTAGAGATATACTAGTTATAAGTTAGGTGACCTTTGAGATTATCCTATGCTTTTGCGTAAAATTGCAGATTCTTCAATTTTACTAGTAGTTGACTTTAATCCTTTTAACCCGCTTTTTAGAATGGAAGATGTTAGGTTTTGATGTTCTTGGGAGATTATATCAACTGGGTCGCAATTGATTGCAAATTTTTCTTCAATTGATTCCACATCATTAATTATTGATTTGAATGCGCTTGCCCATTTTGATTTTGTTGAAAGATATTTAAGATTCCTGAAATTTACAAAAGGCATAACTGACTTCAAGCAGGGAATTAGACTTGGTGTTGAATCTTCCAAACAAGAATAAAGTCCTTCACTTTTTATTTGTGCTATTGTATTTGAAATTCCAATTATTTCAGGAGGAACGCCAATTGAATACAAAGATGCGGTAAAAGATATTGCTCGTGGAAGGGAAGATTTACCTACTTTTCTAGAATAACCAAAAAGCCCAATGTGTTGTTTTCTTTCCCTTCTTGAAGGAACAAATTTTGAAATAATATTTACTAATTCGGTAATTTGCTCAAGAGTAAGTTGATAGTTATCACTTGAAATTTGAATTAATCTTAATTGTTCTTTTTTAGCGGAAGGTGAGAGGATGGATGATTTTTTAATTTTTTTAATGCGAAGTTTTTCAATAGATTTTTTAACTGATAGAGTAGGGTAATCGTAACGATAAGAAGATTGAACAGTAGGAGTTACCACTCCGGCATATTGCTTGAAGAACACGTCAATAGAATATGGAGTAAAACCTCCCCTAAAAGGCAAACAACCTACACCTATTATCGGATATGTTGGAATAGAACTTTCTTGGGTGAATTTTTCACATTCACTTAAACAAACACTTGCACTTAATGTTGCTGCAATAAAGCCAGAATTTAATGCGGGGTCTGAACGTGCAATAAATGGACGAAGATACTCTAATTTAGGAAAGTTTGCTTTTTTACATAAATTCATATATTTTAGAAAAATACTGCTTGACTCAGTCATAGCTTGAGTTGTTTCTACAAGAGGAATCCAATCCAAATCAGACGGACCGGAAATGTGATTGCTAGTAGGATGAAGCTCTGTTTTTGCAATGGCACTTGCTAATTGCCGATATTTTTTTCTCATCCAAAATAACTGCTCGGCATTTTGAGTCATTGGAAGAATTGCTTGATAAATTGGAGGAGTTTTTAATTCAAATTTACAGGCCAAATCGTTTGATGAAATAATATTTACAAATGCTCGGGCTAATTTGTAACCCCCTTCTTCCCAAGGATTGGGAACCCTAAAAGTTAGGTATTCTTGGTTGCCTAATTGATTTTTTAGAAAAAAATCTGAGTATTTTTCTAATAATCTTTCAGTAACGGATTCGTCAACGTGTTTTCCTTCCCAATCCCACATATATTCGGGAATTTTCAATTCGGAAAAACATCGATAAGCCTCTTCTATTTCGCTTCGAGTATCAATAAACGCAGAATGTTTGAGCCAGTATGGAGACTTTGCATTATCAGGGTGCTGAGTTGCCATACAAAAAGGAAATTTTTCCATAAAATATTTTCAAATAATTATTCGATAGTTAATAATTTAATAATAAGACTTGAATTTTTTGAAAATGCTTTAGGCTAAGAAGTTAAAAAATGGCAGCAGAAACCGGTTTTCCCGTCCAATAGGGCAGTACCAACCATGTCGCAAATGGGCTTAGCTTCCGAGTTCGAGAAGGGATCGGGCGTTTCCCCATTCCTATGACCGCTGACCAATTATTATAAGTAAAGACATAGATTAAAAAACCTATTTAATGGGCTAATTTCCCAAAAAATGCTTTTTTCTATTTCGATTTCTTTTTTTTATGAACTTAGAATTCAATAATATTTAATTTGTTAAAAACAATAATAATAGAGAAAGATGGATAAAAAAATACAAACTTAAATTAAAATAATTAACAAATGCAAAAATAATAAACAAAAGGAAGAATGAACTACGGAAATGGAAGAAAACAAAAATGTTGGAAAATACCTTACAAGTTTAATGTTGCTTGTAGCATCGCTATTGTTAATTTATATTATCAATTATGGACTAAAATTCTTCATTAGTAATTATTTTCCTACGTATTCTTCGTTCATCGTAATTGCAAGTCAAATATCTACTACAATAATTATTGCGGTTTTTTGTTATCTGTTTTATAAAATATTGTTGTCAATTTTTGTTCCTTATACAATTCAAACAAAAGGAAGGGAAGACGGAGAAATTACAAAACTAGTTTTAAGAATTCTTCTTTTTAGTGCAATCATAATTGCAACACTTACGATATTTGGAATTAGTTTGTCTGGAGCTTTGGCAGGAGGAGCGGTTGGGGGAATAGTTTTGGGTCTTGCGGTTCAAAGCGTTGCCACCAGCATTCTTTCGGGATTCTTCTTATCTTCATCAAAAACTCTTCTTCCGGGAGATGTTGTTGTACTTTATTCTTGGATGTTGGGAAACAGTTTACTTTGCAAAATTACTCGTGTAAATTTACTTTATACTGAAGTACTTACTCAAAACGGATATTCGGTGCGCATTTCAAATAGTATTTTATCAAACTCAAGCACTTTTACGCACGTTCATTCAAAAACAAATGGACTGAGTTCGCAAACATTTCCGGTAACTATCAATTCAGATGTACCGGTTGACAAATTACTTAGAAAAACCCAAGTTATTCTTAAAGGAGAGTTGGCAAAGAAAAACTTTAAACAACCTGAAATATATTTCAGCTCAAAAACAGGCGGAACAAATATTTTTACAGTTAAAATTTACTTTAATGAAATTGACCAAGTAAATGATATTCAAAATATTGTGAATAGTTGTTTTGACCAAGCTTATTGGGAAAGTAAAAAATAAACTTAAAAGAAAGTCGAAATTTAAAGTAAATCTAATACGGATTCTAAACTTTCAAAAGAAATTTCGCCCATATGACCAATCCTACAAACTGATTTACTAAATTCAGCCATCCCTAAACTAATTTCAAAACCAGAAGCTAAAAGTTTTTCTTTGATTTCAACTGCGTTTTCGGCTTTAAAGGTCGTAAGGGTGTTAGAGCGATAGTTTTCTTGAGCAAAGAGAGAGTAACCTTTTTCGGTTAATTTTGTTTGACATAGTTTAGCTGCCTTTGCGTGCTTTTCTATGTTTTTTTCAAGTCCAGTGTCAAAATAAATTTGAAGTGCTTGTTCTAATGCAAAATAAGCAGAAATATTTGGAGTGTAGGGTGTTTGACCGTCAGATAAAAATTTTTCATATTTTTTTAAGTCAAAATACATTGATGGGATTCTTTGGCGTTTGTTAATTTTTTGCCAAGCATCTTCTGAAACTGCTAAATATGAAACGCCAGGAGTGGAACCCACGCATTTTTGACTTGAACTTGCACAAATATCAATACCTAAAGAATCAAAATTAAGAGGACTGCCACCTAAACCGGAAACAGAATCAACAATAATTAACGAATTGTTTTCGTTTGCAAGGGCGCAAATTTCTTTTAATGGGTTGCAAACACCCGTAGAAGTATCGTTGTGAACAACTGAAATTATGGTAGGTTTAAAGTCTACTATTTCTTGATTGATTTGCTCTAAAGAAGGAGCTTTGCCCCAAGGAATGTTTAGCGTTTTTACATTATCGCAGTAATTTTGAGCACAAACGGTTAATCGAGCACCGAACCAACCGTTGTCGATACACAAAACTCTATCGTTTTTTTCCACTAAGTTTACAAATGCTGCTTCAACTGCTCCTGTTCCACTTGAACTTAAAGTAAATATTTTACTTTTAGCTTTTTCTGGATTAGTAAGATACAGTTTAGCTAAATTGGAAGAAATTGAACTTATAATTCTTGAAAAATAGGGACCTCGGTGATTTACCATCTGTTTTGTCTGTTGTTGCAAAACTAATGAATTGACTTGAACTGGGCCGGGAATAAAGAGTTTAGGAAATATTAATTGACTAAGGTTGTCTTTCATTTTTAATTTTCTTATTTTTATATTCTTTAGCAGCATTGACAAATCCCAAATAAAGTGGTTCGGGATTATCTAACCTAGAATCGAATTCTGGATGTGCTTGGGTGCCTACAAAAAACGGATGGCCATTTAATTCTCCGATTTTCATTATGGTTCTTACTGGGTCTTTACCAGAAAATATCCAACCGGACTTTGTGAATTCGGATACATATTCGGGATTTATTTCGTATCGATGTCTAAATCTCTTGAATATTTTTTCGGAATGATATAAAGAATGGGCAAGTGTATTGGGAGTAATTGCTACATCAAAACCACCCAATCGCATTGTTCCCCCTAAATTTCCAATAGATTTCTGCTCTGGCAGAATATCAATAACTGGATGAGTGGTGTTTTGGTCAATTTCAGTTGAATTGGCATCGAAATAATTCAAAAGATTGCGGGCGCTTTCGATAATTGCAATTTGTAAACCGTAACAAATTCCCAAATATGGAACTTGGTTTTCTCTTGCATATTTAACTGATTGAATTTTACCTTCCACACCTCTTCCACCAAATCCACCGGGAACTAAAATTCCATCATAATCTTCCAAATTAGTTTTGCCTTTTTCTAAGGATTCGCTGTCAATTAAGTCAGCTACAAGTTTTACATTGCAGTTAATGGCGCAGTGTTCCAAAGATTCAAAAACACTCATATATGCGTCTTTGGAAGTGGCATATTTACCAATTACGGCAATCCTAACTTCTTGTTTTTCTTTTGAAAGTTGTTTTTGTTTTTCAATTAAAGGAGCCCATTTATCAGTTGAATTTTCAGATAATTCAAAATTCATTCTTTTTGATAATTTTGAGTGGACTTGTTGTTCAGCTAAAACATAGGGAAGTTGATAGATCGAAAACACGGTGGGAGAATGAAGTACGTTTTCTTCACGAACATTGCAGAAAACGGCTATTTTTTCTTTTGCAGAATTTGTTAGTGGCTTATCGCATCGGGCTACTAAAAAGTCAGGAGTAATTCCTCTTGAAAGTAATGATTTTGTTGAATGTTGAATTGGTTTGGTTTTAACTTCCCCAGTTGTAATTGTGGGCACAAGAGCAAGGTGAAAAAAAGATACGTTTTCTGCTTCTTCTTCAAATTTCATTTGCCTTGCAGCCTCTAAAACAACATCAGACTCTATATCTCCAACTGTTCCGCCTATTTCTATAATTAAAATTTGGCAGTTTGTGGTTTTTGCTGCTTGTTTGATTCTTGATTTTATTTCGTTTGTAGCATGAGGAATTAGTTGAATTGTTTTTCCTAAATAGTCTCCGTGTCTTTCCTTTTCAATAATCGATTTGTAAACGCTTCCCATCATTAAATTTTGTTCTTTTTTGGCAAAAACATCAAGATAACGTTCGTAATTACCTATATCTAAATCGCATTCAAAACCATCTTGTGTGACAAATACTTCGCCGTGTTCAAATGGATTTAGTGTGCCTGCATCACAGTTCAAATAGGGGTCGATTTTCATTAAGGATACGTTTGAGCCATAAGATTTGAGGAGTTTTGCAAGTGAAGCGGAAAAAATTCCTTTTCCTAATGAACTAAGCACGCCACCAGTTACAAAGATATATTTAGCCAAAGTATTTTTGCTCCTAAAAAATAAAATTAATCAAACTAAAACAAGAAATGGAAGTTAAGGTTTTTAATCTTTTTTACCCAAGAGGCAAAACTAACTAAAAATTACCCAATAGTAGAGTTATTTTGTAATAATTGGAGCTAAGATTGTTTTACTGTTCCAATACTTGCAATTTTTTGGAGGATTTACATTACATATTTGATATTGATAATTTGAAAATCCTGCTTCTTGCAGTTTGTGTAAATGTTCTTTAGAAAACTCGCTTTTTTCATCAGAATAATAGGTAAGAATTCCGCCTTTGACTAATATTCTGTGGGCTTGTTTAAAAAAAGAAAAATGATTGCAGTGAATTTCTTTGGCGGATAGAGGATAGGTATCAAATAGAATTCCGTCAAAACTGTTTTGTTTTAATTTTGGAACAACATCTTGCCAAAAACCTAAATGAGTGAAAAGTTTTTTGTTTTTAATCTCATCTTGATGGAGAATCATACATTTTTCAAGTACCTGAGGATGGCATTCAATTACAGTGTGGGAGTCAATTTTTTTGTTAGATAAAATGAAGTTGGCAGAAATTCCCATGCCATAACCTACTTCGAGGATATTACCTCCCTTGCTGCAAGCAATATCCGAAAGAACTTTCATATATTTTCGTTCCCAATCTTCCATTACAGGATGACCGGCAATAGAAAGCGTAGATTTGGTGTAAATGGCAGGGGAACTTATCCAGTTTTGTTTTCCTAAAAAACCGATTTTAAGCCGACTTAGTTTGGTGGCAAGAATGGTGTTTCGCCTCTGTTTTTTTTGTGTAGTCGGTTTGTTCAAATCAATTAGCTCGGATAAAATCTAAACTCCCAAAATACTATTGAAATTAATATACCCAAAGTTGTAAAAATGAAAGGTAAATCGATTTTAAAAACATTAAAATTAGAAGAAGTAAATTTTGTTTTGCAAGCAGAGCAAACCAATAGTCAAATCACCAATTAAATGTTAAACAAATCTTTAACAAAAAGCTTACACATTTGAAATATTTAACTATTAAGTTAGAAGAATTTATAAAAAAAAGTAAAAAGAAGCGATAAGAAGACTAGTCAAGCCAAGTGGGAAAAAGTTTGTTGCCTATGAAATAACTAAGCACTCCCACCGCCACCCCAAAAACAAAATCTTCAATCATTTTATTTTTTAGACTCCTTTAGACTAAAGTAATTAATGGTTCCAGATTACCTTCCTACTTGACTCCATACGTTGAATTCTTTGTTCGCGTAATGCGTGATAATAAACTGCGCCGAACCCGCAAACTACTGAAATTACTGGTATGTATTGGATTACTAAGAAGTATATGCCAATGACTGCAAGAATCATAGTGTAAAGTTCGAAGTGGGCGGCTTCTTTCCAGAGTGGAACGTAACCTTTTATGTAGTCCCACCTGGTGCTTCTTGACAAAAGTGGCTTTTGGTATTCGGAAATTACCGTAGTTGATTGAATTTGTGGATCGTATATTGATTGTGCCATTTTTTTCTAATCTCCTTATGCAGCGTACATTAAGGTCTTACCCTTAAGCCAGCCGATACCCCAAGCGTTGTTCAACAAACGTTCACTGTAAAAGTATCCGGTTAAGTAGGCAAATACTCCAGCAACATAAACGCTTACGTACGCCCAAGTGACAAACATCAAAATAAAGCAAACTGCAGAGTATACCCAAGCAGAATATGCTCCACCGAAGTTTCCTCCGTGCATTGATGGGTCAAAGGCTTCCTCTAAAACATCCTTTCTGGTAATGATATCAGTAGTGTGAACTGGAACATTGGTGTCTCCTCTGCAGTTCATCGAGTCTCCTTTTGGTGAACCCATAGGAACGAACATTGGAACAAATGCCTTTTCTGATGAAGCGGAAGCTGATGCTGATGACTCCATAATGGAGGCGTTGGACTTTATGCTGTTTTTTGCTTGTGATAGTGTTCTCATAATTATTCCGCCAATATAATTTTACGTTGAGAGTTAAGGATGTAATCGGACAAACCTACTCTCGAATAGAAAATTGCAGCTGCTGCAAAGGCAACTACACTTACTATAAAAATTCCTTTTAAGAGGAAAAGTAATCCGACAACGGCGCTGATTATAGCATAAGAATAGTTTCTTCTTCTGCTTAACCAGAATGGAAGATATCTCATCAAATAATCATACCTTACGGTCTCCCTTAATTGAGGGTGCTTTAAATCTGCCATTACCGTGGTTTCGCCGTATTGCATATTTAATCATCCTAAATTATTTTTATTGAAATTGCATAATACAAAATACTTGCCAGAACTGCGGCATAAACAATCCAGTCTGGAACTGGAAAACCTAAACCGAAGCCGTTCATTGCTTGGTCAAAGGGAATGTGTGCGTTTTCTTTTTCAGCAATATCAGCAACTCCGAAATCTTCAAGGAGCATACCGATATGTTGGGAAATTGTTGGATGTTTAATTGGGCTTGACATTTTTTGTTCCTCCTTTTAATCCACCAAAACAATGGTACGATTTTTTCCATATTGAAAAACGATGAAGTTATACCACCAGGCCAAATCTAACAATCTGCCGGCAACTATAAGGCAAAGAAATCCACCGATTGGAAAGGTTGAGAGCATCAATGCTCCAATTACCACTAAAATCAAACCCATTGCCTTAGTAATTATTCCATACTTCCAAAAACCTACGAACTCTGACAAGTATTCCCATCTTGTCCACTGCCTCATATTTGGTGGCAAGTTTGGCTTTTGCTCAACTGGCATGAAGGTACTTTGCATATCGCTTTCTGCTTGAGATGGATTAGAGGGCATACTCACTAATTGTGATTGAGCAGATGCGTTATCTGCCAATTGTGGAGCAATTGCGATATGTTCGTGTGCCATTTTTTATTCCTTTTTTTTAAGTTGATTCGAGAAGTCTGCGCCCCTTGAAAAGGTTGTTGATTGTAAATCCCTTAACTACATATTCTCCGTAAGCATAACCTGCAAACAATCCGGCTGCAGCAGCCAAATATCCATTTACGAATAATAAAAATACAGCAGCAATTGCAGAAAGAATGGTTGCTACAAGCATTACACGCCACATTACCCAAGTTCCAATTCCTTGGTTCAAGAATGATTGACGAGTAGATACATTGGCAATGTTTCTTCCAAATGTTCGGGTGGGAAGGAACATAGGAATTGGTGCAAATTCTGGAGCCTTATTTTTAACTATGCCAGCTTTTGTTAAATCTTGGAGTTCGGCTAAACCCACTTGTCTAATTTTTTTTAATTCTACGCGGTCTGCCATTTTGTTATTTGCACCTATAAGAAGTATATGAGTTTAGTAATATATAAACTGCTCGGTAGTAACAAATAATTAGACGATTGACTTTAATTTGGACGTTAAACGAAAGGTAGTTTTTTTTGTTTTTTAGAGTGTTTTAATCAAAAGGCTTAAATGAATTGTTTGATTGTTTAATATGTAAAAATGGAACTACCAATTTCAATTATTGTTGTTTTATTCATTGCATTAATAGTAGGAGTGTTAGTGGTTACTTTCAGCCAACAAACAATTGGACAGGCTGGAACAGATTTGAAAGGAGTTACAGGCGGATTTTCAAATAATAATGCAAATACTAATTCCCCTTTAATTGAAGTTTCATCTATTAGTCCTAGTCAAGTTGCAGGATTAATTGATAGTTGCTATTCTACCAGTTACGGACAATCGCTTGGAGATAGAAATTGTTACATTATTCACGGAACATCTTCTTTTGATTTGGGAGCAAATTCTCAAACTATTCTTTCAGACTTAACTCAAGCCAATGCAAGTGATGTGAATATTGTACCGGGTTCAAGTAATACTGTTTTGATTAATTGGGTATTATCAAGCTCATCGGTCGAGGTGACCACTTAATGAAGGAAAATAAAAATAAAATTTCTGCTTTCTTCGACTCTTTTAAAATGAAAAGAGGAGTGGAAATGGCCATTCAAATTTTCATTGTTCTTTTTGTCCTTCTTGCAGTTGCTATGTTGGTTCTTCAATTAGTCACCACACAGTTTTCAAAACAACAGGCAAGTATTTCCAAACTTCAACAACAGCAACAATTGGCTCAACAAACAGCAAATGCACAAGCAGAATGTAACAATGCTTGCGTATGCGACACATTAAGTGATGAGGCATCTTACTGCACTAAACTTGTAAGTGGAGGATTAGATGCCCTAGGAGATGGAAACCTAAACCAATACACTGACAAGGCAATTATTGGAGTAGGAGCTTGTGAAAATAATATTTATTGTTCTCAAGTAAGTTCTTGCACCTGTGGCGGATTACAATTAACTATGAAGAATTGCATTAGCATCATTTGCCAGCAACTTTCGGCCGATGGGGTACCAGCAAACCTACAAACTCAAAAACTTCAAGAATTCATACACTTATTACCTACCGCCCCAGCAACTTGCGTAGACCCAACAACCGGACAACAAGCTACTACCAATGAAAGCGGAAGTTGGTATATGTCACTTTATACTGACGCAAATGGAAATCCAATACCTCCAAGTTGCCCGGGTTAAAGAGCATATAAATGGATCAAGCGGTTTGGTTGTATGCAGGAGTGGTTTCAGTCCTAATTGGACTGGCCATAGTCGCCTCATTAGTTTACAATAGCTTTGGGGCGAACAATGCTACATTATTGCAAAATGCAGTATCCGATATTGCTGCAAAATGTGATTTTGTTTGTCAAACTGATATTGGAACACAATTGTCTACTAATCCAACATTAGTTTCCAACTCGATTATTTATGCAAATAATTCTGCAGTATGTTATCAATATAATGGAAATTTCAATTGCGCTAGATGCGGATGTACTATTAATCCTTATGTTTTAAATTTAACTGACCCGGCAATTGTTGAGGCTTATACCACTCATCAATTTACCTGCACAATTTCAAGAACTACCACCTCCAATGGAGATGTTTCAATTGAATGCGCGGGGTGAAATTACTTCTGAAGTAATGGTTTGGTTAGTAGTGGTTTTGGCTATTGGAATGGTATTGGTTTGGTATATTGGAAATTTGTATTTATATCGTCAGCCGATTGAAAAGTCTGCAGCTGATGCAAGGAATATTGCAGACTTGGTAAATCAAGGATGTAATTTGGCTTATTTTAATGCAAGTTATAATCCAGTTACGGAAACCGGTAATTTATCAGTGGCAAATAGCACAATTTGTATTAATAATTTGGGAGCAAGTTCGTGTTATAAAACCGCTTGTAATTTCAATTATTATAACACCACCATAGATTTAAGCACAGTTACTGAAATTTATGTGATAAATAATGGACAGATTCAGATTTATGGAAGTTAGAGGACAATATGGTGTTTTAACTTCGTTTTTTTTAATAGTAGTTATAATTGGATTGATGATTTTTTTGGCATATTTTAACTCGTTAAGAATTGCTCAACCAAATTATATTGTAAACGAATATTCCA
>JAJXUZ010000047.1 GCA_021782355.1 Microcaldota archaeon
AGAGATTTGGTTCATTAAGACAGAATAGTGCTTTGATGGGTAAGCTGCTATTAAAACAAGATTTTCAGGGGGCTGTTGAAAACTATCTTATGTACACAACTGAATCTGAAAAAGAAGAATTTAAAATTGCAAGAAATAAACTGAAAGATGAAGGAGATTATTCAAAAGCTATGCAATATTTTCCAAAAGCATTGGGATTTGAAAAAAAACTATTAAGTCACTTAGTAAATCTACCAAACGATTATGCAGGAGCATTAAGAAAACTTCCAAGAACACTTCTGCTCTTATTTATTCACGCTTATCAATCAAACATTTTTAATCAAGTGGCAAAAATAAGAAATGAGAAGAAATTACTTAACACTCCACTAAAAAGTGATTTTATTGCGCCCATAGGTGAGTATGGATTCGTCGAGTTAGATAAATGTGAACCAGTTGGTCTACAAATTGAAGTGGCTAAGGAAAGAATTGAGTCTAAAAAATACGTACTTGCTTCAAAATTAATTGGACCAAATCAAGAAGTGTCTGATTTTGAATTACAATTCCTTAAAAATGACGGACTGAATATTGAAGATTTTCAAATGAAAGGAATGCCGGAACTAAATTGCAATGGAACAATTAGAGCACTTAATTTTCCATTAAAAGATTTTAGTATAAAATCTACTGAAAAAGCTGATGAGGCCGTTTTGGATTTCATCATACCTTCAGGATGTTATGCAACAGTTGCTTTAGAAGAACTTATGTCGTAGTGGTTGCATTTAATGCTGCTTTTGAAAGAATGGAACGTAAGATAATTTTAAAGATTAGGATTTTACCAGCAAGTGGACTGTTAAAGTCGATAATCACTGTGCCGTTATTAATTTGTTTAATTACTCCTTGCAAACCAGTTGTTGATGTAACTAATGTGCCAACCTTAATTTGACTGGAATTTGAGGTTAAGGATTGTAATGAAGATAATGGAACAGAATATACTTTTGATGGGTCATAAAGACCATAACCTTGTGCGGGAAGGATGGTGACATTCTTTTCGGTCCCTACATTCATACCTATAACTGCTGAGGAAAAACCAGGAATAATTCCGCTTTGACCAATAGTAAAAACTAATGGTTGGTAAACGGGTAATGCGCTTAAATTACCTGCAAATCTATCCGCTTGAAGAGAAGAATCAACAATTGTTCCGTTTGTAAGATATAATGTGTAATCTACTGCGACTTTATCTCCATAACCTGCTACCAAAGGATTGCTTGTAGTTAATGTGGTGGAATTGGTTTGATTACTTGAAGAAGGCGATAAACATCCGAATAATAAAAGGCCAGAAAAAATAAAAAAGAAAGAAAGTGCCAGTGGTTTGTTTATCATTTTTTAATTACACCAAGAAATCTTATTTTGTCAGTCGCTATCAACGTCTTCATTGGACAACTGATTTGCGATTTTAAGCTCTTTCACCAGGACGGGAAAGAATTCAGTTTAACCTAGGAGGTTGTTCGCATTCATCATCCGATAATATTATGCTTACTAAATAAATAAAAACGGCTAGTAAATCTTAGATTGTCTAATTACCAAGTTTCTTGGAAATTTCTTGCTCGACGTGCTTTGCAATTTCTGTTTCATTTACTTGATTGCTTTCTACTCTTGATTTTATTGACATAATTGTAGTATCAAAAGTTTTCAAACTCGAATTTATTTCGGTTATTTGTTTTGTTAATAGATCGGTTGAATCTATTAAGCCAGCAAGTGCATCTGAAAATACTTGATTTTGTTTATTTTGATTATCAATAATTTTTGAAAGGGAGGATTCGAGTAATTCGAATTTTGATTTTGATTCGGTAGCGAATTCGGAAATTGTTGAATCAGGTTTGTTTGAATTCTTCAAGGAATCAAAAAGTTGAGTTTGACTTATTGCTACTTGATCTTTTAGTGCACTTAAGGATTTTTGAAGTGCTGAATCTTGTTCGGTTATTTTTGAATTAAGTTCCTTTACTTCGGTTGATACAAAAGCTACTGAATCTGCAATCAGTTCCTTTTGGTTTAATTGAGTCTGTAATAATTTAGTGGTTTCGTTTGTTTCTTTTAGTTGGTTTAACATTTCCACATTCATTTTTGCTAAGTTTACAAGCTTATCGTCAATAACCTTATCGATTGTAGAGGGTATGGTTTGAAACTTTTCATCCATAAATTTCTGTAATTGTTCGAGAGATTTGCTTAATGTTTCAAATTGTTTTGAATTATCTTGAACTTCAGGATTAGTAGTGGTTCCTGAAATACTGGCAATGTTTGATTGAAGTGAAAGTTGTTTTACGTTTGAATCTAAGAGTAAGAGAGCTTGAGATATTGCTTGATATTGTTCTTGTTGTTTTGTTGCAATTTCGGATAATACTGCGCTCGTCTGAATAGAATCAGTAAGCGGAGCAGTAGTAGAAGAAGAAGGCTCTTTTTGAGTTTTTTGTTCATCAAGTTTCTTTTGAATGGTTTCAGTGTATTCAAGAATTTTGAGCAATGTTGATGAAAACACATCTGCTTGTTCGGATTGTTTTTTAGTTAAATCTTCAATTGAACCGACTAAGTTAGCATCGTTTGGTTTTACTGAAGAACCCGCCTCTTCGGCATTTTCTAAAGCTTTGTTAAACAGCGTGACAATTTGTTGATTCTGTGCATTAAAGAGATTTGCAATCGAGTCTCTTTGTTTGAGTAATTCGATTTCTATTTTAGATTTAAATTCTGAATCAGATTGAAATTTTGAGACCAGATTATTAAGAGATTCAGTTACTTTTGATAAATCTTGAGGTTTGTTTGATGCAACGGGAGTAAGTATGGGTTCTGGTTCAGCAGGAGGATTGGGATAATTTGAAAATGCTGAACTGCGAACTACAGCTGCACCAGCATTTGAACGAATGGAATCTAAAAGAACATAATTATCGTTGATTCTTTTTAACATTTCAGAATCAATTTCGGCTAATAACTTGAGTTTCTTGTCTAATTCCGCTTCCATTGATTTTGAAATTAATGCAATAGTTTGTGGAGAAATTTCAACTTCAGTGTTTGTTTCTGGAGGAACTGGTGGAGCAAGATATGATGGCGAATTAGATGATTTTAAGAGCTGAAGTTTGAATAATTCCTCTATTTTTTTTTCTACATTATCACTTACTAATGTTGCGAAAGCTTGTTGAGTAACTGCAGCGTCGTCTAATTTTTGAATTTCAATTTTCAATGAACTGTTTGTTTTACTTAAATCTGAACTTATTTGGTCGAAATTCGCACTTGATTTGCCTACTTTTTCAGCTACTGAATAAAGAGCGCTTTTTATGTCGTCAAGTTGGGCCTGCAATCTAGAGTAATCCATTGAATTGCTTGAAATAGGTACTGGGGGGACAAGTGATTTATTGGGATTTGTTTGTTGTTCCATAGAGTTTAATCAAAAACCTTTATTCAAAATGATTTGTGACATTAACTATCTTAAATGATTCAGTTTATCTTTTTTTTCTTTTGCTTTAAATCTTTATCAAAATCAATTGCTCGTTTTAACAGATAATATTCCATTGATTTTCTAGAATTTTGCGATGGATTAACCGAACTTCTTAAATTATACTTTGACTCATCTAAAGGAGCCAATCTAATCATTAGTTTTTCTTCTTTTAATTTAAACTTACTAAGTAGATTTCTAATTTGAACAATATCTTTTTTCCTAATTGCTTGGCGGATTTGGTCTTTTAATAGTTCTCTTTCTGCGTGCAATATGCTAAATCGTCTAGAACGTTCTTCAAACTCATTTCTTAATTTAATTAGTTTGGGGTCGGAGTCTATAATTATTCCTTCTTCTTCGGTACTTAAATCACCTAATGGTTCAAAGTGGTCAATTAGGGCATAAAATGCACGAGAAAAATGCATTAATGCTAACATCGTATATGCAAGAGGAATAATTGTAAACAGGGGATTGTCAATAAACGCATAGTAAATAGCAACTGTCGATGCAATGCCTATTGTTGTCAATAGTAGCCCGGTAAATGCTTCAGCAACTTCATCTTCAATAATTTCGGTTCCTTTAGAAAGTGATGGAAAACTTGAACGAATGATATTTCTACTTAAAACTTCCACTAAAAATCTTAATTCTGATACAAAATTAAACAACGGCCAAGTAACTAAAAGTAGAAGTATAAAACCGATTGCAACTTCATTAGGAATCGATAATACTAAGGGAGTGGTAGTTGAAGATAAACTGGATAAAAGTAGAGTGCCAATATAAACGATGGAAAATGCTATTATCAAATACTTTAGCATACGTTCTACTGATTGAAGATATTGGTCTTCAAAAATCGGATTATCTAAAATTTTAGATGCACTTCCAATTTGCTTACCGGTATTTGCAAAGAATACTTGCAAACTTTTAGGAAAGAGACTTAAGTAAAGCTCCGACATTGATTTTCTTCTATCATAAAGTAATGGACCTAGTGGAGCAGTTAATATAATGATTAAAAATCCGGCTGTTACAAGAGTAGTCCATACCGCTTGACTCAACAGGGGTTTTGAAGCATTTGAAATAATTACTACAAATTCTCCAAGTGGTACCATTAATGCAGTTACCGAAGACACCGTATCAATATCTATTCCAAGTAATCCTCCCGCAATAAAGAATGCAATTGTTGAGGCAACTACATAAGTAATTGATAATGCGATTGCTAAACCAGCTATTGGAAGTAAAACATTCAGGGTTGGTTTGATAACCTGCATTGTTTGTTCGTTAAAGAACAGAGTAGTTCCAAAGGAAACAAAAAAGAATAGTAAAAAGAACTCTCGGAACAAACCTAATTGGTTTTTAATTTTGTCTCCGTATGCGCTTTCAGCCAAAGCAAAACCGGCAAAATATGCACCTAATGAAGTTGATAATCCTAATTGTCCGCCTATATAAGAGGAAAGTAAACCAACCGCTATTGCATAGAATACCATTTTGTCTTGGTGGCCAAGTCCGTGAAGAAAATTGAGAATGTATCTTGACACTTTACTTACAATGAAAAACATTGCAATTACGAACAATAATCCGTTTAGTACATAAAGATTGATAGATTTTTGAGCAGAAAGACTTGAAATAAACACTAAAACAAAGATTCCAAAAAAGTCTTCTAATACTAAAATAGCAAGAGCAATTCTTGATGATGGTTCATCAAGAATCTTTCTGTCAAATATGAAACGAGCAACCATAACTGTACTGCTTGCAGTAATTAATGCACCTGCAACAGCTGCTGCAAGAGGACTAAAACCAAAAATTGAAGCAATTGTAAAACCTAACAAGAATGCAACTGTAAGATGAGTGGCAGCCATTACAAAGGGAATTGCCCCTGCTTGTCTGATTCTTTTTAGATTCATTTCAAGTCCTAAATAGAAAAGAATCATCACCAAACCGATATTGCCAAAAATAGGAGCAATACCTAAACCAGGAACTAAATAGTTTAATGCCAATGGACCTAAAATAATTCCGGCAATTATATAGCCAAGTGCAGTGTTTTGTTTTAGCCTAGAGGCAATTTCACCGAATATAAATGCAAAAATAAGAGCTATGCCGACTTGAACGAGTGGATCCATAATTTTTGTCCTTTAAGACATTTGGTTTTTAAAAATTGATTACTCAATTGGTTAATAAAAATCAAACTATTAGAAGAAAAACAATGAATTGAAATTTGCTAACAGAGATGCATTAATTAAAATCACCCCATACTAAGAATAATAAAAATGGGCTCGTAGCTCAGTCTGGAGGAAACTTAAGTATTTTAATTTCCGGATAAATAGAGCGTCTGCCTCCTAAGTAGAAGGTCGAGGGTTCGAATCCCTTCGGGCCCGCTCATTTCCTTTTTAACTAAACCTATCAAAATAAATAATCTCTTGGTCCCTAGAATATAGTAAGAGGGATTCTGTATGAAAAAAATATTAATGTCAATTTTATTCTTATTGGTTGCTTTGCCTTTATCGTCAGCTTATGTGGGCTATTATCCCTATCAAACATTTCCTATGGCTAATGTAAATTATGGACAGAATTATCAATATTCAATTTCCAATAATCCAGATTACTACTGCTTTAATGCACCATATACTATAAATTGTGTTCAGGCTTATGGCTATTCAAATGCTCAAAATCAATTTTATTCGGGTTACTTTAATCAAAACCCGTATTTTTACAACTATGTTCAAACTAGTTATCCAATTTATTACAACAATAACCAAGGCGGAATGAGTCAAGTTTATTCTGCTCAACCACCCGCTTGGGTAAATGAACCGAATTATTGGTATTACGGATAAAAAAACTAATTTTCAGTTTATTCCGAGTCTACTCTTGGTGCCAAATAATAGGTTAATGATGCTCTTCCAATTGAATAGGATAGCTTAACTGGAGCATCGGACTTTAACCAAATATCAATTACGGCATCGTCTGGACAAGACTTAGTCATATCAACTAAATATTCAAACGGAAACATTGCTCGGGCATTTGCAGTGAATTCGTATTGTGACACACTTGATGAAGTCTTCTTTGTTACACTACTCAAATCTCCTGAATCTCCGTGTGCTTCAATAATAAAATCAGTTTCTGTTGCTTGTAAAATCAGATGAGAAGATAATAGGCCCGCATCACCTAAGATTTCCTTAAATGAGCCTCCACGCATTTTAATGTGAGCATCGAAAGTGATTTTGGGTTCTTTTGGAGTGGTAGAAGTTAAATCAAGCAATGGAAGAGTAAATTGTCTTTTACTTTCTCCAGTAAATTCAAGGGAAAGTTTTGATTGATTTTCCATTAAAGATAAGGATAATTTTTCACCA
>JAJXUZ010000048.1 GCA_021782355.1 Microcaldota archaeon
TACGTTTCGCTTGATCTTGACTACCTATCTTACTAGTAACTACAAAAGTTTGGTCGGCATAAATTGCAGAAACTACTTGGTTTGAAAGTGCAGAATTATCATAATTTACAATGGTAGTAGTAATTCCTTTAGTTGCAACACCCGTAGTTGTTCCATAAATTAAAATCATAAGTAATGGAAAAGTAAACATTGCAATAAGTCTAGCTCGGTCACTTTTTAAGACCAACCAATTCTTTTTAACAATAGCCCAAGCTTTTTGGATATCGATTGCTTTTTCCCGCTCTTCAATATGATTAGTTTTGCTAATAGCCAAAAATATCAATCCCTGAGGTTTTTACTAGTTAAATTGATGAATACTTCTTCTAAGGTTGGTTCTGATACCAATAATTCCTTTACTTTAACTTTTTTTGTTGAAAGCAGATTGGAAATTGAAAAAACCAATCCACCTGCAATTGATTGAACGTGAATTTCTAATTTATCAGCATAAACTGAAACCTTACCTGTTGGAACCATCTTTTTAATTGAAGTTAATACTGGTTGTTCTAATGTGCCATCATAACTGATTAAAATTTTATAACCACTTCCGAATTTTGATTTTAATTCTGCTGAGGTTCCTTCCACCATAACCTTTCCTTTATCCATAATAGCGATTCTATCGCAAAGCTTGTCTGCTTCTTCCATATCGTGAGTGGTATAAACAACAGTCATTCCGGTTTTATTTAATCTTGTAGTTAATTCTCTTAAAGAAATCCTACTTTGAGGGTCAAGACCGGTGGTTGGTTCATCCATAAAAAGAATTTCGGGGTCGTGTAAAAGGCTGGCAGCAACAGATAATCTCTGCTTCATTCCACCAGAAAATCCGCCACTTACGACATTTCTTTTCTCATATAACGATACGATTTTAAGAAGTTCTTCACTTTTCTTTGCAATTAATGATTCGGACATCGAATAAAGTTCTCCAATAAACTGCAAGTTTTCCAATGGACTTAGTTCTTCAAAAAGTGCAAATGTTTGAGGAACTACTCCGATTTTAGAACGAATGAAATCTGCTTGAGTGTTAATATCATATCCTGCAATTTTGATGTTTCCAGAAGTGGGTTTCATTAAAGTAGTAAGCATTCTAATAGTGGTGGTTTTACCTGCTCCGTTAGGACCTAAGAATCCGAATAATTCTCCCTTTTGGATTCTAAGGTTAAGACCGTCTACTGCAGTAAAATTACCAAACCTTTTTACTAATTTTTCAGTTTCAATTGCATTTACCATATTTAAAAAACCATTTGAATAAAACTAAATTTTTTCAAGAATTTTCTTTGCAAATTCACGCATAGCATCGGCTTTGATAAGCATCAGGCCGCCGTGGTGTTTACCAAAAACAACTAACTTATCTCCTGGTTTAATCTGGAATGAGTTTCTTGCTTCAATTGGTATTACTATTTGACCTCTTTGGCCTACAACCACTGAACCGTAAAAGTCTTCAGATTCTGCTTTTTTCATACTTAATGAGTATTCACACTATTCATATTTATATGATTTGTTTGAAAAGGAAGAATTTAATATTCCAAGGTTTCGGATAGCTTTTTTTGAGATATTTCATTAAGTTTCATAAAAACAGATGAATGTTTGATTTATCTATATTCTCAAACATATATTATTAATGGAAAAATTAAACCAAACCCTATTTGATAATGCCAAAAAAATGGGTTTTAAGGATTTTACCGATATTCAGAAAAAATCTTTTGACCCCATACTTTCAAGAAAGAACGTAGTGGCAAAATCACCAACCGGAACTGGGAAAACGGCAGCATTTCTACTTCCCATATTGCAATTATTAATTGAAAATAACAAATCTAAAGCATTGATAATTGAACCTACCAGAGAACTGGTTATTCAAGCATCCAACGAATCAAGAAAACTATCCAATAATACTTCAATTCTAGTTACTGCCGCATATGGTGGCACTCCGGCAGACCGGCAAATTGAACTAATTAAAAGAGGTTCAAGGTTGGTAATTGGTACTCCGGGAAGAATAATACGATTAATGGAACTTAAATCAATTGAATTAAAAGAATTTGATATTTTTACTCTGGATGAAGCAGATAGATTGATGTCGGAACAATTCGAGTCAAAAATAAGTGAAATTTACAAGCATATCGACAATCCAAAAGAACAGGTTCTAATGTACTGCGTTAATATCAGTCCCACTACAATTAAAATGGCTGAGAAGTATTATCCAAACAAAGATTACCAGGTAATAAGAGCAAACGAATTAAACGGTTCGGTTATTGAACATTTAGTAATCTCAACTGAAAAACCAGAAAGAGAATTAATCAAACAAATAGTGCCAAAGCAAAAAATAATGGTATTCTGCCAAACTGCCTTTGAAGCACAAAAAGTTGCGGGATTACTAAAAAGTGCGAATATCTATCCTGCACTACTATCTTCAAAAATTAAATCGGATGATAGACAAACGGCAATTAAAAAATTTAAAGAAAAGACTACCAACGTACTAGTTTGCACCGATATTGGAGCTAGAGGAATTCACTTTGATTCGGTTGATAAAATAATTAGTTATAGAATTCCTAAAAATGCTCAATTTTATTTACATCGCGCAGGAAGAACAGGTAGAATGGGTAGAAAGGGAGTCTGCATAAGTATTGTGGACACTAAAGACTTAAAAGCATTAAAAGAAATTTATGAAGGACTAAATATTCAATTTAAGTACCTTTGAATTTATGGAAGTGAAATGTTTTGGGTTTAGTTGACAAAATTGCCGAATTAGAAGAACAGATGGCAAAAACCCAAAAGAATAAGGCAACCGAAGCACATTTGGGTTTATTAAAAGCAAAAATTGCCAGATTAAAAAAAGAAACCGATGAATCAAGGGGTTCATCTGGCGGTTCGGGGGGTAAATCAGCTGGTTTTGATGTAAAAAAGGCTGGAAATTCCACCGTAGTGTTAATTGGATTACCATCAGTAGGTAAATCCTCATTGCTTAACGCTTTAACTGGCACCGGTTCAAAAATAGGAGCCTATGCTTTTACCACATTAACTTGTATTCCCGGAATGCTTCATTACAATGGGGCACAAATTCAAATTCTTGACTTGCCCGGAATTATTCCTGGCGCGTCAACTGGAAGGGGCAGAGGAAGAGAAGTTATTGCAGTTGCAAGAAGTGCAGATTTGGTGCTTTTTGTTCTCGATGTTTTTGACCCAAACTATTTACCAAAATTACGAGAAACCTTGGAATACATTGGAATAAGGTTGGATAGTGGTCCACCTAAAATTAACATACACGTACTTCCAAAGGGCGGATTAAATATTGTTTTTGAAAAAAAGCAAGACCAATTAAATGAAAAAATAGTTGCAAGCATCTTAGGAGAATATGGAATTTTCAGTGCCAATGTTACTATCAGGGAAAATGCTACTATTGACCAGCTTATTGACAAATTAATTGGAAATAGAATTTACATACCGTCACTTGCAGTAATCAACAAATGCGATTTGGTTAAAGAAGATTTCTTTAAGGGAATTGAATTTGAACACGTAGAAATATCGGCTGAAAAAAAACTCAATATTGACAAACTAAAAGAAGCAATTTACAAGAAATTAAAATTAATGAGAATTTACACCCGTTCGAGATTTGAAGGTGTTGACAAGGATGAACCACTTATTGTTAGAGAAGGAACTACGGTAGAACAAGCTTGCTCAAAAATTAGTCGGGAACTTAAAGAACTCTTCAAATCAGCTAAAATCTGGGGACCGTCGGCAAAACATCCGGGTCAAAGGGTGGGAGCAAGCCACATTCTTAAAGAAGGAGATACATTTATGGTGGAAAAAATCAGATAAGTTTCCTTTCTTCTTATTTTTTACGCCACAATAATAGTCTTGAAAGTAAGGATTGATTTTTACTATTTGATTTGTTTGGCGTAAACACTTTGTTTAACTCATAACCCATAATTGATTGTGAAAGCGAATGAATTTTTGAATCTGAAGGCAATTGCTCTATTGAAGGTTTCGATTGGGTTTTTAAATTTTCAAACAATTCATTAAGTTCTTTATGATAAGCTGAAATTTTAATTAAAGGAGTAGATTTTGCACCCGAAGTAAATTTCTGATGTTCAAGTAAAGTGTGCTTAACCGAATTGTTGTCAACATTAAATGTAAAGAGTTTTCTTTCTAATTTAGCCGGTTCGGAACCATTTTGAGAAGCGATAAAGTTCCATTCTTCTCTAAAATTCTTATTTCCGTCTTTGTAAAAGAAATGATAGTTGTTGTCATCTAATCGTCTAATTTCAGTAAGTCCTCGCTTATGCATATCGGCAAGATGTCTTGAAAGAAACAAATCATTTGAAGAAAATAAAGTATCTTTGATTATTTGAGGACGTGTTTTATACTCTTTATCAAATATGGCAGAACCTAGAGGAGAATTAGACCTTTTGATTACATAAGGTCCACTAAGATTGTTGTTCTTAGTTTTGTTCTTATTAAATAAGTTTAATTTCATTGTTTGTTTAATACAATTGTATAAATTGTAAGTTTAAAATAATTACGTTAAGAATATGAAACTAGATTCAATCAAAGGTTTTCTTGGATTAGCTTTTCTTAGTATACTACTTATTCCTTTAATTTCAAGTAACGTTAAAAGTCAATCTACTTGTACTCCATTAAACATAACTTCAATTGGATGTATCAACGATCCAAATGGCCCCCAAAATTGCATCTGCCAATATCCAACTTGCACATATTCATTTTACAATGGTCAAACTGGTCATTTTGAAGCGGAAATCTACAATCCATTAAATGAATCGTTGAATATTACATTAAACTCAACTACATTAGAAGTGATTGTTCCCCCATTACAAAATGCTTGGGTCAATTTTCCAATTACTGCCCCCCTTACAGGTCAAGAAATAGTAAATGTCAGTGGTCCTGAATTCGATTTGTTTGGGTATCCTTATCAAAACGATTCTTCCCAATGTTTTAGCAATAACCTATATTCCCAGTACAGTTATTTTATGCCGGATAACTCTACCCAAATTCAATTTAAAACAAATTCCTCTAGTCTTTTAAACGATGCACAAACCGCATTAGGAAGTTTACAGCAAGTTGAATCAATTTATGAAAATGCACTGGTTACTAACAACGATATTACTTGTGTTAAAGCATCCGAACAACTTAGTTCATCAGTAAGCTTAATCACCCAAGTCGATAGACAATTTTCATTGGCTGGAAATGAATACATTAACGGAAACTATATTCTTTCTGAAGATTATTCGGAAAACGCATTATCAATTGCAGATAGCGCCAATCAATCTTTTGCAAACATTAACAACTACTTTAGTAATTGCGGAATTCGTTTACCATACATTCCTCCAGTTAAAATTACCGGACCAATTCCTGGACAAGTAACCGGTAAAATTTATGAGCTTCCTACTTATCAAAACAATCAATTAAACATAGCTGGTCAACCATTTCCCTTATTCATATTAGAAATGCTTTCGGTATTACTGATAATTTCATTTGGTTACTTCTTTTACAAGAATTTTGGAAATGCAAGTGAATCATCTAAAAATGATGATGAAGAGTAAATCTGTTCCATTTAAGTGAAGAATATCGTAAACATCATTAAACATCATCAACACTGAATGAAAAATAGTTCCTACATTTAAGAATTATTAGAAAAAATTAACTAAATGTTGTTGAATTACAATAAGCAAGATAAGGACCGGTCCCTAATTGTGAGTTTGAAGAAGAATAGCTAGAATTAAGCAAATTTAATGGAATATTACACACTCTTTGAAAAACCGGAATAGTCGAATTCAATAATTCAAAAGAAATGCTACACTCATTTGAATTGGATGAACTAACTTGATAATGTAATGTGGGATTGTTTGAAGTAATAGAACTAATAACAAAATTAGATGAAGTGCAGTTTGAAGAATACAAGTCAATTAAACTGAAACATTGGGTAAGGCTGATTCCGCTTGATTCGTTACAATAAATAATATTTAGCGATATTGGAGTGGCAGTTGAATTGTCGGTAACATTAATCGAAGAATTTGACTTTGAAGAATAAACACCATAATGAAATCCATTTGAATTTAATATAATCAAATAAACTGCAATTACTGCAAGTAATACACCAAAAATAATTGTAAAACCAATTTTAAGCACGTGAGGTTTGCGTAAATGTTCCACTATTCTATGATGAATTTTTTTACTTTTTGGTAATTTTTCGTTGCTTTCTTGCTCTTGCATATCTATGATTTTAAACTTAAATAATATTTAAATAAACTGATAAATTCGAAATTCGTCATAAATCGGCGAATTTATTAATTTTTTATGTGTAAACATATACTTTATCGCAGAATAATTAACCGAATTAAAGGTTTAAAATATTTGGACGAACTATTCCACTTTCCAAAAGAAAGTAATTTTCAGAAAATAAACACCCGGGATTCCTTAGTATACTGTCTGCTTGAAAATCAGCCTAAAAAGGCAAAACAACTTCATCGATACTTAAAAAATAGTGGAAATAAAAACATCACCTATCAAGCAGTTCATAAGTCCTTATCCGAATTAGTGGATAAAAAAGTATTACACTATAAACAATTCAATTATTTCTTAAATCCAAGTTGGATAGACCTTCTAGACGATATTCACAAGAAATTTAAATTAAAAAATAGAACCAAGAATATAGATTCTTTTT
>JAJXUZ010000049.1 GCA_021782355.1 Microcaldota archaeon
CTACCCAACAATCAATTTACAATGCTAGTATAGCAGCAAGAGAATTAAGCGGAGTAAACACTTACGATTTAGTATACTCGTTTAATTCCTCAAACTTCTATCTTGATGGTCCAAGTGCCGGTGTTGCTATGGCTGTTGCAAGTTGGTCAGCATTAACCGGCATTCCTCTTCGTTCTGATACTACGTTAACTGGTGCAATCGATTCAAACGGTTCAGTTTATGGTGTAGGGGATTTAGTATCAAAGGCAAAAGCAGCAAAGAAATTTGGTTTTAATAACTTTTTAGTTCCTTTAGGTCAAAGTAATGTTCCAGTATTAGTAAACACCTGCAAACCAACTAATTGCACTACTAATTGGATGTATCAATCCCTATCTTCAGTTGCTTCAATTAACGTAATTCCATATTCTACCTTACAACAAGCAGTAATGCAAATGACTTTTTCATAATTCTTTAGAATTGGTAAACTACTTTCCAATATATTTCATTTAACAAAAAATTTTAATTTGACTTTAGACTCAAATTGTTTTTAATTAAATTAAGGTTACATATAACAATTAATGAAAACAACTAAGTTGTAGAAAATGAAGATTTCAGCAATTTTACTTATCATCTTTTTTGCTATCAGTTTAGTTTCAGCATTAGCTTTAGGTTATTTTGTAGGTCCATTTGGTGCAACAGATAGCAAACTAATTTCATTTCAAGCAGTTGCAATTACAAATAATGGTAATGGAGTGTTAGTGCCTTTTCAAATCAAATTAAGTCCGGGTAATGGCAAGATTCTAGTTAATGTAAATTCAAACACCTATTCAACCGATTCTGACCGTTCATTGCAAATAGCAAAATTTGCTGCTGAAAAATATCTGGGCAAATCATTGAATAATTTTAACATTGAACTTGACTCATTAAATCCAATTGCTGAGCAAGTAAGTGGAATGAGTGCCACCACATTATTTTCATCTGCTATAGTAGCCGATTATCTTGGTGTTAAAATTCCCTCAAATATTGCAGTTTCTGCAACAATTAATACTGATGGAACCTTAGGTCCGGTGGGCGGAATAGACGAAAAGATTCTTGCAGCAACCGCATCCGGTAAAAAGTTCTTTTTAGTAAGTGAAAATCAACAAATTGCCAATTTAAATGATTTAAATAAAAATATCCAAATTGTTCGTGAAAACGATTCAAACCAAGCCATTAACTTTATTTTGAATTCAAAATCAGCGTAAGTTTCAATCAGTTCAAAGTGTCTTTTACCCATTTAAATTTTCATTCTTATTATAAGCTAATATTAACTTATTGCCGAACTTATCTATTGAGTGTCTATTTGTAACTGTTAATGTGGGAGTCGCCTAGTGGCTATGGCGGCAGCCCGCTAAGCTGTTTGGGCTAACGCCCAACGGGGGTTCGAATCCCCCCTCCCACGCCATTTCTTTAAAATTAAGTTTTTTTACAACCAATGGGCTATTTTAATTAAATTCCCATAATTCTATCTTGTGAAGTGAAATGAGGTTTTTTAAGTTCGGAGATAATGGACAAGTTCTAGCAATCGCTTTACCCAGTAGCGCAAAAAAATCAGCCAATATTAGTGAAGACCAAGAATACGAATTCATTGATTTGGGTGAAGGTGCCTTACTTTTAGTATCTAGAAAGAAATTAGATGAACTTGCCAAATCCAGTTTACTTGGTAAATTAGGAGAGAAGTTTTTCCCTTCATCCTCAACTCCAATAAACTCAAACTCTACAAACGAATCTTCTTTGACATCCAAAACATCAAATTATTATCAAACTGCCAATTTAGTTGAAAATAAACCGCCAATTCGCCAACCAATTGCTTCAAATTCTTTAGTTAGTCCCACCGTAATCACTTCGGCATTAAATATTGTACAATTTAATACAAAAGAAATCGAGCAAACTTTAACAAAAGACGGGTTTGTTGTACTTGAAGAAAATGCCGCAAAATCGGCTTCTTCAGCTCTTGAAAGTCAAATCAAAGCGGGCAACATTGTCGGTGTCCGCGGATTTGATAAAAAATACTACATAGTTTCAAAATGGTTTTTTGAACAGACAAGCGCAAAAATGCGCGAAGTTGCTACAGATGCCGAACTTGCAATTTCAGATATTGCCAAGCTTTCAAACATTTCTGAATCAGCAGCAACTGCAGTATTGCAGGTAATGAAAGAAAATGGAGATATTTTAGAAAGAAAAAAAGGTTTTTTCAAAATACTAAAATCATAAATTTATTTTAACGTGGTAACTTTTGTCTAATTTAAAAAACAAATTTCAATCAGTTGAAGAAGATGATGTATCATCCGATTCAAAAAACTCCGATATAAAAAATTTTACTGGGCTTTATGTTTTAACCAAACAAAACCAAAGAATGAAAGAAATAGATTCTTTCATTGGAAATAAACTAATTCTTTTAGTGGTAGTTGACCCAAAAATAGTTGCGGGAAATTTCGAGGATTCTTTAATTGATTTGGAAAGAAAAGCTCAAGAAACTAAAACTAAACTTAATTCAAAGAACATCGAATGCAACATTATAGTTGAATGGGGCGATAAAACTGAATCTATCGCAAATACTATTCAAAGAGAAAATGCAAAACTTTTAAATAAAGATTAATTGCGAATTTACAAATGGCTTTGTAAAAGTAGTTCAATAATTATAAGTGCAATTGTAAAACCGACTACCATCATTGGGTCCAATTGAATTGCATTGGAATTAACATCATAAAATCTAGTAATTCCAGTTGAACTTGGTGGTGTAGATATAGGATGGTCTGCCATTTCTTTAACCTCTATTAATAAATATACTCTTTGTTTATTAAGCCTTGTGGAAAAAAGTTCAACTGGCGATATTTTATCAGAGATTCCAAATTTAGTAGTTTTGGCATTACTGATTTTTGCATTACTCTTTATTGCTACTAAATACAATTGGGTAAGATGTTCATCAATTCCCCAATGGTGTTCGTTATATTGCAGGGTAGCCGGTCATTCACAAATTGCAATAATTAATGGCGGTGCCAATGACCCCGGAATGGGTAACGCTCAACTTTTGTTAAATCAAATTCAAAGTGATAGGATTAATTCCATCGTAGTTCCATTTTCAGCAGACCAAATTTCTTCTGGCATATTGAATAATTATCAAGTGGTTATTTTAGACCATTTTCAAAGAATTACTCTAAGTGAAGCAATTGCAATTGAACAATATGTCAAGCAGGGAGGAAATTTAATTTGGATAGGCGATTCAGCTTCAAGTTATGTATCTACTCCTGCTGACCAGCAATATGCATTAGCATTAAATCGAACCCAACCCGGTTATTACGAAGCATATCAAAAAGCACTTTCATCAATTAATTCAAGTTCATTTGGCCCACTTGCAACATTTCTTGGAGCGCAATTTGTAAAAGATTCAAGCACCCCATCAAAAGTTAATTTCACAGAATTAGATTCGAGTAATCCAACTATTTCTGGAATTTTAAATGGTTATCAATTTACTACACCCTATGCAATTGTTACTGAAAATCCTTCAGTATCAGATAAAGTTGCAACATTAACAACAAGTGATGGCCAACAAGTTCCGGCAATTTTAGTTAGAAGATATGTCGGAACCATAGTATACGTTTCATTCCCATTAGAAACATCGGGTTCACCTACTCTCACCTCGAACATTTTAGATTATTTAGCACAATGTTAATTTACAAAAAATAATTAATTATTATAAAAATTCATTATTGTCAAAAAAATACTCAAAGTTATATGTTTATAAACAACGATAATAACAAAGAATAAACTGAAAAATTTACAGCCGAAAATAAACATTATTAAAATAATAAACTTGGTGATGTACCAAATGAAGCGCGGTCAAGTTCCTGGTGGATATTCTTATGCTCCGTCAGGTGGTGGAACACAAATGTTCGAAAGCGCAATTCCGCTTATCTTAATTGCAATTTTAGCGGTTTTTGTTGCGGGAAAATTCGGTCTAGTAGATTTTTCAGGAGTACCAATTTTAAGCTCAATTTTTCCAGCTCCTACAATTACAGTTGGTGTAGTTGGTTCAGCAAGTCAATCAATGGTAGACCTTCTTTCAACTGAGGAATATCATAACTTCGGAATATCTTATGCTGGAAGTATTGACCAGTCGAATATTTACAGCGGAGTTTTAAACAACTTTAATATTGTAATCTTGCAAGGAGAAGCAGTTTGCGACAGAACCGCAAGAATGGCAATTGCAAATTATGTTAAAGGTGGCGGAAAACTTATCGTAATTCAAGATGCTTGCACCAGAGTTTCAAACGATGCATCGGCATACGGTTGGAATATCGGAATTGGTTCATTGGGTGATGTTATGCCAGTTACTATCGGAGGCATTGCTCATCAATACGAACCTTGGCAAACAGTTCCAGTACAAGGAGAACTTAAAATTGTAAATGTAAACGACCCAATCTTTAATGGTGTAGACAACTTCCAATTTGATAGCACTATTACAGCAGGAATTACTCCAACTCCAACTTCGCAAGTTGATGCATTTGTTGACTCATCAAGTATCGGTCAACAAACAGCACCTTCATTGTACGCAATTATTGAAAGTCAAGGTCTATTAACCGGTAAAGTAATTTACTTTGCTTACGACCCAAGTACAATGGCAGTTCAAGGAGTGGGAAGCAACTTGTTCCTCAATACATTATTGTATTTGAGAGGAGCAAAAGGATAAAGTTCTAGTTTTTAATTTTGGGGGGTTCCCCCCCATTTTATTTTATTTTTTAAAATTTAATTGCAAATTGACATTGATTAAATTTTATTCTAATTTTTTTTGAATCTAAAATTTTACAAATAGCAAAAACAAACATTAAAATTTCAAATACGCCGTTTAAAGCGAATGCTTAGAATTAGCAGGAAGTATAATCTAAATTCTTCCGTTGAATTTGTTTTTTATTATAAGTTTAAAATGGGCCCGCAGGGAATCGGACCCCGGATCTTTCCCACGTCAAGGGAACGTCTTACCACTCGACTACGAGCCCAAAAACAATGTTAATGTTTTAATTTTCTTTAAACAGTTAAAACAATTTTAATCAAATATATCATTGTTAGATAAATTAATAATAAATACTACTCTGAGTAAAAGTTATAAATAATTCAATTAAAAGGGATTTAAGAAAATGAGAAAAACAATATGTTTTATGATGATAAGTCCGGAAGGTTATTTTGAGGGACCCAACCACGATTTAAGTTGGCACAATGTAGATGATGAATTTAATGAATTTGCAATAAATCAGATGAAAGAAGTTGACCTCATATTGTTTGGACGTAGAATGTACAAGACAATGGAAGATTATTGGCCACAAGCTGAAGACAATTTAGAAATGTCAAAAAAAGATTTAGAAATCGCACACAGAATGAATAATATGAAAAAAATAGTGTATTCAAAGACACTAAAAAGTGTGAGGAATCATAAAAATTGGAAGAATGTTACCATTAAGAGAAACTTTAATCCCAACGAGATTAGAAGCCTAAAGGCACAGAAGGGTAAGTTAATCTGGGTGGGCGGGCCCACCTTTGCATTAAATCTTATAAAAGAAAACCTGATTGATGAATTTAGATTAATTATCAATCCCGTTTTAGTCGGTAAAGGCAATACATTGTTTAAGGGACTGAACAAGAGAGTAAAATTAAAATTAATAAAATCCAGAGTGTTTAAGTCGGGTAATGTGTTGCTTTATTATCGTCCGATAAAATTATAGATTGAAGAAGTATTTTCAAAAAAACTGCGGTTTAATTAAAGATTATTTTCTGAAAAATAGTTAAACTCCAAGAATTTAAATCTTATAATAATATATGAGTAGTAAAAAGTAAGAAATACTTTATAGTCTCCTACATAGACTTTAATTGATTATATTTAGTTAAGTTTTGATTTTAAATGGACTCGACGGGATTTGAACCCGCAACCTCCTCCAATATGGGCAAATTATTTTGCTTGCCATGGAGGCGATCTACCGTTGATCTACGAGCCCTTCAATTTTAATTATAAGTCTAATAGTTTGTTAATTGTGTTAACTTATTTTAGCTTACAATAAGCTTAAATTGACTAAACAATCTTTACTCTATCTTTGTTTTTAATCAATTTAACTAACCGGTCTTTTATTAGAACTTATAATTAAGTTAGAAAATTTTTTCAAGAATGTTTACGAAGGAGATACGTAAACTATGGTGTCTCCTCTTAATAGAACAGTTCCAAGTTTTCTTTTAACTTCTCCATCTCTAAGTTCTTCGCCATTTTCAACTACTAAGTTCATGTGTAAATCAAAACTTGCAAGTGTACCGCGAATCTCAACATCGCCTTTAACCTTAACAAGAATGTTGTTGTTAA
>JAJXUZ010000050.1 GCA_021782355.1 Microcaldota archaeon
TTGTGCCGCAGTCAGATATGGTGGAACATATTTGTTTGATGCTTGCGAAGCGGTTCAGCAACAAATGATGAAATATGGCGGAGGCTCGGCAATCAAAGCAATTTTTATCACTCACCTTCACGCCGACCACGTGCTAGGAGTACCCGGATTATTACAAAGTTTATCTCTTGCAAAAAGAACTGAACCAATGATTATTGTTGGTCCGGCAGGTAGTAAAAAATTTTTCTCAAACTTATTGTCAATTCCTGGTTTCGTTCCTTCATTTCCAGTTGAACTAATTGAAATGAAAAAAGCTGGAATTGCACTTAAAACAGACTTGTTTAAAGTCAAGGCGTTTAAAGTAAAGCATTCGATTGATTCCGTTGGTTACGCATTAATTTGTAATGACTATCAAAGATTTGATAAAAGTAAGGCAATGATACATCAAATTACTGGCGGAATGTTTAATGAAATTATGGAGAAGGGGTTTGTTAAAAACAAATCTGGAAAGAAAATAATTCTAAAACAAGTTAGTTACAAACAAAAAGGCAAGAAGATTGTATTTACCGGAGATACCGCTCCCTGTAAGTCTACAATAACAAATTGTAAGGATGCTGATTTGCTTTTCCACGATTCTACTTTTGCAGATTCTGAAGAAAAGCAAGCCAAACTAACTTTACATTCAACTGCAAAACAAGCTGCCACAATAGCAAAAAAAGGAAATGTAAAAAAACTAGTCTTAACTCACATTTCAAATAGATATGATAATAGAGACATATTACTAAATGAAGCTAATGAAATATTTGACCAGACAATAGTTGCTCAAGAAGGAATGGAAATATTAGTTTAAGTAAAAAATAAATTATTAAAATTTAAAAAAAATGAAATTACAAAGTCAATAAAAGATGTATCAAAATGAACAAAGAAAAAAATAATGACGAAAATTCAAACAATTACTCTACTATAATTGCCATAGTCATTGCGGCAGTGGTTTTTGTTGCAGCATATTTAGTCTATGTAAATTATCTTACTCCAACCATCCATTACATTAATGGTGTAGAAGTAGTAGGAAACGGAAATATCAACGCTCAATTTAACTCGATATTTTCTTCAAAAAATATTACAGTTGGTTTAGTGGCACAAAATTTGACTGATAATACACTTACTTGCCCCAGTTTTACACTTGCAAAAGCATCCATAGTTTTAGCATCATTAGGAAAGAATGTTACTGCAATTGGAATGTTAAGTAACAATACTTGCGTAGATTCAAAAAACAACACCATAGCCTGCACGCATGCAAGCTTAATTGTCGGCACAGGTTCTTGCGATTGCATAAAATTAGATTCTGCTAACAATCAAGTCGTAGTTAGTGGAAGTCAATCTTGGTTATGCACTTATGCAGATAAAATTGCAAACACATTGGGTTATGAATTGAACAATAATGGAAATTAAATAAGTATGAATGAGAATGAAATTGTTGTATTAAAGCACCTAAATGAAATAGGAAAGATTAGTGATGATTTTAGACAAGAAGCAAAAAATCTTAACTTAAGCCAATCTACTTATGCGAGTGCTGCTGAAAGTTTAGTTTCAAAACAGCTGGCAACAAAAAAAATCAACATAACCCAAAGTTATCAAATTACTGCACGTGCTGAAAATTATCTGAAAGTTAAATTACCAGAAACTCAATTACTCAACGCGGTTTCAAGAGGAGCCAAAACCCTCCAGGAAGTTATTAAAGATACTAAAATGAATGGTGCGGAAGTAAATGTGGCTCTTGGAATTGCAATTAAGAATAAGTTGGTAATTACCAAAAAAGAAAATAATCAACTGATAATTGAAAAGAACACTTTAGAAAATCCAGTTGAAATTGTATTTGAAAAAATTTCTAAAAATGAAAAATTAGACTCTCATCATCAAGAGTATTTGAAAGTATTATTAGAAAGACAACTGATTGCACTAAGTGAATACGAAGAAATTAGACATTCCATTACGGTTTTAGGAAAACAAACAATTAAAGATTTAAAAAATTCAAAAACGCAAATATCTCAACTAACTCCAACTATGTTAAAGGATGGCAGTTGGAAAGACGCTGATTTTCGTCCTTATGATTTGACTACTGTTGCAACACCAATGCAAACAATTGCAAAAAAACATCCATATAAAGAATTTCTGAATAGGATTAGATACTGCCTAAGCGGACTTGGATTTAGAGAAGTAGACTCTTCACTTATTGAACTTGAATTTTGGAATATGGATGCTTTGTTTATGCCCCAGGACCATCCGGCAAGAGAAATTCACGACGTATTCAGAATTAGCAATCCTGCTGTTGGACAAATTGCAGATGAAAAAATTTATTCTAAAGTTTATGATGCTCATTTATTTGGTGGAAATACTGGAAGTACGGGTTGGAAATATAAGATGAAAAAAGAGATTTCATCAAGAATTCTTGCACGGTCTCACGATACAGGAATAAGTGCAAGAGAACTTGCTAAAAACCAAAATGTTCCAGATAGAGTATTTTTTATTTCCAAAGCATTTAGACCAGACCAAATTGATTGGAAACATTTCATTGAATTTAATCAATTGGGAGGATATATTGCTGACGAAAATATCACATTAAGTGATTTGCTAGGAATATTGGAATTATTTGCCAAAGAAGTATTCAATGCAAAAAAAGTAAAATTTGCACCAAACTATTTCCCGTTTACTGAACCAAGTGTGGAAATTTATGCAGATATTCCAGGCAGGGGTTGGTCCGAAGTAGGAGGAGCGGGAATGTTTCGACCTGAAATGTTAAGCGCCCTTGGTATCGAGCATCCTGTTGCAGCTTGGGGGTTAGGAATTGACCGATTGGCAATGCTTTCAATTGGTGCAAACGATATTAGACAATTACATTCACAAGATTTGGATTTCTTAAAAGGTAAAAACGGAAGAATGGACTAAAAATGGTATCAGTAATCGTAGATAAAAATCAACTTTTCAAACTTGCAAATGTTAAACTCAACAATGCAGAGTTAGAAGATGCATTATTGTCAATTAAATGCAGTTTAGAAGCACAAAATGCTCAAACTAATCAAATTACAATTGAAGTTACTGGTGACCGGCCAGATATGCTTTCAGTTGCAGGAATTGCAAGAAGTTTAAGTGGAATATTTGAAAAAGAAACGGGATTGGCTAAACAAAACTATTTGCCTGCAAAATGGAAACTGATTGCAGACGAACAAGCATTAAAGATTAGACCATATATTGCAAGCGCAATTGTAAAAAATGCAAAATTAAATGACTCGTTAATTGCTGAAATTTTTAATCAGCAGGAAAAGGTTGCACACACCCTAGGAAGAAAGAGAACTAAGGTTTCAGTTGGTGCTTGGGACATTGAAGGATTGGTGGGACCAATTCATTTTAGATTAGCTGATGATTCCGAAACATTTGTTCCGCTTAAATCAAATACTACGATGAATATGGAACAGACTATTGCGACACATCAACGAGGAAAAGAATACGGTCATTTGTTACCTAATGGCAAATATCCCGTTCTTGCAGATTCTAAGAAGAATATTATTGCTTTAATTCCAATTACTAATTCCCAGCATTCATCAATAACAACTAAAACTACTGAATTTGGGATTGATGCTGAAGGAACTGATTTTCAAGCAGTTAATAGCGCTTTGAGTTTAATGTGCCAGGATTTCATAGATTTGGGTTTTAGTGTGGAAAAAATGACAGTAGTAATGCCTAAACAAACAATTCAAACTCCAGATACTCAAATAAGAACAATGGAAATACCTTTAAAATATATAGAAAAAAGATTGGGTTTTGCTTTGACTTTTCAAACTGCAATTGATTGCTTAAAGAAAACTAGGCTTAACGCCATTAAAAAGAATGATAATTTACAAGTACAGGTTCCAAGCTACCGTTCAGATTTTATGCATCAAGCAGACATAGTTGAAGAAATTGCATTGGGTTACGGATTGAACAATATTAAACCCAATAAACTTCATACATTTACAAAAGGAAGTTTGAGTGAGACTACATTGCAAGAAAACTTGTATCGTGACTTTTTTGTAGGAGCAGGGTATTTAGAAGTATCAAATTATGTTCTTACGAATAGCGAAATTAACAATAAAGCTAAAGTGCAAGAAGAATTAATTGAAATCTCCAATCCAATTAGTTCGGATTATCACGGATTGAGAACAAATCTAATTTCGGGATTATTGAAAACAATTTCTGAAAATACTCATCGGTCATATCCTCAGAAGATTTTTGAAGTGGGTAAAGTTGTATATCACGAACCCAAGCTTGAAGAGAAAATTGCCACGGGAACAAATGCTTGTTGTTTAAGCGCTCATTCTCAAGCAAGTTTAAGTGAAATTTGCTCGGTACTTTACGAATTATCACTTATGAAAAGGGCAAAACTAACACTAAAACCATTTAACAGTCCGCAATTTATTGAAAACCGAGCGTGTATTGTAGAATGGAACGGAATGAAAATCGGAATTGCAGGAGAAATTCACCCACAAGTATTAACTGACTTTAAAATTGAAATGCCAATTTGTACATTTGAAATAAAATGCATAATTTGAAAATTTGTATAACCTTTTTTTAACAGGTTTGGCCGAATAATTCTACGCACCTTTGCTCAACTGCATCATAGTAATATGCACCATATCCTGTTTTTTCACATTTTGATGCTGGGAAATAATGCAAACAAGCATCGTTTAAAGCTGTTTGAAATTGAACTTGAGAATGCATTAAATTGAGTGCGTAATTTGCTGTACCGGCTCCACGATTATAAAATAATCCAATATATCTAAGCATATTTGCACCAGTTAAACCGGCATTTCTTGCTGAAATATAAGCAGGAATTAAATTATCATAAAATCCCCTTCTGATATTTTCAGACAAAGTACAGGAACCGGGTCTGCAAGAATCAACTTGCATTAAACCACCAGGAATGTTTTGATTGCAAGAACTTTCTTGGTCAATTAATGAAATGACAAATTGAACCGAAATTCCTGCAGATAATAAACCAGTTGAAGATAACTCAGATTGAATTACGGATAAATAAGGACGACAAGCTGCAACAGAAGGAGAGGAAACTAATTGAGTAGATTCAACATTTGATTGGGAAACTGCATTAACAATAGGAGAAAAGTTGCTTATGCATCCATCTGATGAAAATGCTTCTAAAGTAGATGATGAATTTATAGTGTTATTTTGAATTTGTTGGAAAGTTGAAGTATTATTTAATATTCTTCTTGCTCCGGCATAATGGGCTTGTTCATAAGGTGATGCTAAGTTTCCATAGGAAACTTTTTGACCGGTTGCTGGAGCATTGATAAACGTCCATTTTCCGAATAATCCGCTTCCAACATAGATTCCAACGTGAGTAATTCCCGAATTATCAGTATGCACCGGATCGGTATGTGCAAAGAATACCAAATCTCCTGGTTGCAAATTGTTTTCCGATACTGGAGTGCCAACTAAAAATTGTTCAGCTGAAGTTCTAGGAAGGGTAATTCCTGCATATTTCTGATAAATTTGACTGGTAAACCCGGAACAATCCACACCCGTGCTTAATGAGTCACCTGCCCAAACATAATTTAATACTCCGACATAACTTTGCGCGCCGGCAATTATTTTTTGGGCAGTTGGATTTGCTATCGGGTTTTGCAATAAATCAGGATTGAATGAACTGATTTCACATAACGGATTACAAGAATCAACATAACTTAATTGAGTGAGCGCTTCTTGAACGGTTTGAGAATTATCAAAGTTCGTGTCTAATCCACATTGCCCGGCTAAATTGTAAAGATTAGTGTGCGGAGTTACTAAAAGTGAAATTGCGATTGGTTTTTGTAAACCTTCAATGGAAGCATAACTTAGAAGCAAAGTTCCGTTGATACTGTCAAACGGAATCTGACCGTTTACTAATGTTACTTGTGATAAATCGGCAGTAATTATTGCATAAGTAAAGTTATTTGAATAATTGAAATTTACTGAAAGGTAGTTTGATGAATTGCCAACAAATCTTGCAAGAGGATAACCGATTGGAGAATTAGTAGTTATATTTAGAATATAAGTTGAAATGGGATTGGTTTCAGATATGTTGAGATTAATTTGCGATGGCGTGGAAGGAAACAGCGATTGGGTAGAAACAGAATTCGTTGAAGTTATTGTATTTTTGTTAAGGGTTACATTGTATTCCTTTGCAGTTGAATACAAAAGAAATTGTGC
>JAJXUZ010000004.1 GCA_021782355.1 Microcaldota archaeon
ATATTGATATTTAAGTGTTGGAGATGGGCTAATTAGTGCTGCACCTACTCCGCTGCCAAACGAACTTGCAAGTTGCGAAAGATAATCCTGTAATGTTGGTGATGGGTCTTCAGGACAAAGTGAATTAGTATTAGTTGGGTCAATAGTCATATTTGCAAGACTTGCTGCTTTGGCAATTGCTGTAGTTTCGTTTCCAATTTGGTCAATTAATCCGGACGCCAATGCTTCTTTAGCTCCCAACGGTCTACCATCTAAATCAATTGCAAAAAGCGTATTGTTTAACCTACTTCCTCTTGCATTCTCTACGTCATTCTTAAACACATTAAAACTTTCATCTAAAATCCCTTGTAATATTGCTTTGTCTTGACTGGTGGCGTTTCTATAGGGCGCACCAACATCCTTAAGCGAACCAGTAACTAATCCTTGGTCTACAATACCCAACTTAGCTTCTAAATCTGCATAACTTATAAGTTCAGTTCTAGCTCCGATATTTCCAGTTATGGTGTCGGGATTTGCAACAATATAATTTGCAGCACTTGCAGCATAATATCCTCCTGATGCAGCTAATTCTCCTAAATATGCAACTACTGGTTTGTTCGAGCTTCTAACAATGTCATAGATTTCTTTACTTGCTGCTGCACTTCCTCCCGGACTATTAATGTACAAAAGTATTGCTCCTGCATTTGGGTCACTTTCAGCATTAGAAAATGCTTGCTGAATTTCTCCCTGGGTAACTACGTTTGTTGAAGCAGGGTCTGGCGAATCACTATATGCAATGTCTCCAGTTAGATGAACCACACCAACGCAAGTTGCCGAATTAGTCTGACCTGAATTTATATTTCCAAGATTAGAGAAATTAGTAGAAGTTAATGCCACAATTACAATTGCCAGAGCAAATGCTCCCAATACTAATAAAGAAATTTGTTTGAAATCAAGTTCCATTTTTTCACTCTTTAATTTGTTACTATCTACTTACCAATACTTAATGAGTATTTAATTAAAGTTTAGGCTTAAATTAGTTGGTTTTTTTGATTAATAACTAACATTAATTACCTTAGTTATACTTTACTTATCTTTGTTAATGAGCCACATAAAATGAATCCAATAATCTTTCTATACCTGTTAGTAATGATTTTTCCTGCTTACATTGCAAACGCCATTCCCGTAATTGCTGGTGGCGGAGGGAGCATTGATTTTAATATTAAATTTTTAGATGGCAGACGACTATTAGGTAAAGGGAAAACAATACGGGGAACATTCTGGGGAATAGCTGCAGGTTTTATAACCGGTATAGTTTTAATTTTTGTTTTACCAACAATGTTTTTCCCTCTCTATGACTTTTCTACAAAGTTATTGATTTCATTTTTATTGTCTTTTGGTGCATTGTTTGGAGATTCAGCTGGAAGTTTCTTAAAACGAAGATTCGGATTTAAAGATGGTCAACAAGCAGAGTATTTAGACCAGCTATCATTTTTAGCCGGTTCATTGCTTTTCACTTATTCCTATTTTCCGTTAACACCTATAAATTTAGTTTTTCTTATTATTTTCAGTTATTTAATTCATAAAATAACTAATCTAATTGCTCACCGTCTTAATCTAAAAAAAGTTCCGTGGTAATGGGTAATGTTCTGAATGCTTAAGGGCGTAAATTTGAAAAAACTTCCAATTTTGTCTTTAATAGAAGCAAATTTTCTTTTGAATTTTTTTGCAATTTTCTTAACACTATTTACTTTTTTTCATTATTATTCCTTAGGGTTTTTTTTAAATTCAATTACTCATCTGGAGTCTTATGTGCTTAGTTACTTTGGTATTTTGAATTATTCCTATGCTAATCAAATTGTTCTTGCAAAAGCTTCATTTATTATTGTCCCCGAATGTAGCGGTTTAGCAATGTGTTCAATGTTAATTGGTTTAGTATTTAGCACTAATTTTAACAATAAAATTAAATGGCTTTTAATATTTTGCCCACTTTTAATTATCTTTAATCTATTAAGATTATTCTTTACCATAGTGCCTGGCGCACTCTACGGTCAAAATGTTTTGGATTTAGTTCACACTTTCTTATGGTTTGTAGATACCGGAGTAGTCTTCTATTTGTGGACATTAAAAGTAGAACGCAAAGATACGCTAAAACTTTCGGGAACTCTTTAATTTCTATTAAAATTAAGAATTATTTTTGATTTTTATTATAGCATCATTTAATTTCAGAGTATCTTCTAAACCCGATGATAGATTTCTAATCTTTACTACTCCTTCTTTTTGTTCGGCAGGTCCGATTATAATTGCATATCTAAAATTATTTTTAGCAGCATATTCTAGATTTTTAGAAACATTTCTAGAAAGCAAATCAACTTGTGTTCTAATTCCATTTTTTCTTAATTCGTTTGCAACTGTTGCAGCTTCTTTATCCAATTTAATCGTAAAAACAAAAGCATCCATTTTTTCCTCAGCAAGTAATTTAGATTCAGTTGCCTGCAAACAATCCATAATAACATCCAAACCAAAACTTATTCCAACAGCATTAAATGTTGTATCAGTTGAGTTGTTCTGTTCTGTTTCAGTTTTTCCAGCAAACTTCGCAATTAAATTGTCATATCTTCCTCCAGCACTTAAACTAGAGGTAATAAGGTATTTTTGGCCATCCATCAAAACAATTTCGAAAATTGAACCGGTGTAATAATCCAATCCTCTTGATAGTGTAGGTTCAATTTTTATTGGCATTGAGCAACCAAATTCCTTTGCCCATAAAATTATTTGTTTAAGTTCTTCAATTGCTTGCTTTGCTTGTTCAGAATCAATTTTTGCACTGAGTTCATTTAGCATTGATGAATTATCTTGTGAAACATTCAATATTGTTTTAATCTTGTCAAGAGATTCTTTACTCAATCCCTTTTCAGTCCATTGTTCTTCTACTTGTTGCCATCCTACTTTTTCTAATTTATCTAAAATAAGTAAACCATCTAGTTGCATCCTTCTTTGGTTAATAGCCGCCTGTTGCATAATTGCAAAAAGTAGTTTTCTGTTATTTAGTTTAACTATAACTTGTAAACCCAACTTTTCAAAAATACTTGAAGCTAATGATAGAAGTTCACCATCAGCAATTAGCTGACCGGTTCCAATAATATCCACATCACATTGTATAAATTCCCGATATCTTCCAGTTTTTAACGGTCCGTCTCTATAAACATTTCCAATAGTATATCTTTTGAAAGGTCTTGCAATTGCAGAATTAGTAGCTACATATCTGCACAAAGGAACAGTTAAATCATATCTTAATCCTAGTTTTCTTTGAGCCAAATCCGTAAGCTTGTAGGTTTCCTTTAAAATTTCCTCTCCACCTGCAAATTTAGCCTCTAGGACTGCCATATTTTCAAAAACAGGTGTTTGTAATGGAGTAAAACCATATAGTTCAAACTGCTCTCTAATAATGTTTTCAACTTTTAATCTTGACGCGGCTTGTTTTGGTCCAAAATCTCTTGTGCCTTTTGGAGCTGCCAAGTATTGTTCAAGTTCGGTTTCTTTATCCATCTAAATTACCCGTTTGAATTTGTAGGGCCGGGAGCGAGAATCGAACTCGCGTCAAAGGATCCACAGTCCTCTATCCTAGCCACTAGACGATCCCAGCCATTTTGATTATAAAATATTTTTAAGGCGCATAAATTAGTAAATTTTTTAATATTCTTGATGAAGTAAATTCCTTTCCATCAAATTCGCACCTTATTATTAAAAATAATAATTCTAATATTTAAAAGCCTAAGTTTAGCCCAATTTAAGAAAAATCTGTTAATATTTTAAACCTTTAAAAAGATGTGAATAGCAGCTGCTAAAATTGCTCCTGCCATTGAACTAGCCAGATTAACTAAATCATTATCAAACCAAGCAATTCCCCTTATTGGCCTAGTTTTTGTTCCACAATAATGAGTAAGTCTTTCAGTTTCTTTCTTGCATTTATCACAATAATACATTGCTTGAATGGTTGCTCCAAGAAAACTGTCTGCCAAAGAACCTACCAAACCTGCAACAGTAATTGCTAAAATGAAAATCATTGGATTTGCCAAATTATTTACTGGAGAAATCCAAGCCGGTCCATAATAAAATAGAACTGCCGTCAATGCAATTACCAATGCACCCAATGTCGCACTGATTATGCCTCCACTTGAAACCGCACCCGAAGTTCCAACCGGCACTCTTTTTCCGTTTGTAATTAATCTTGGATTTCGATTACTCGTAATGCCGATTTCAGTTGCCCAAGTATCCGCATTAACAGTTGCAATTACTCCGGCAAATGCAAAAAAGAAAATCAAGTGGTCATAATAAAAGAAACCCAATGTTAGCAATGCTGCAATTCCGCCATTTGCCAATACTTGCCAGAAATCTCTAATTCCGCCCTTGGCAAATTCTTGAACTACTGTCTGTTTTTCCCTTGCCTTATATCTTGTGAAGAACAGAGATGTTGCAAAGAAAATAAGCAACATTCCAAACCAACCAGGCCCCCCAAAAGAGTAAATTACTGCACCTACTAAAATAGCAGCAAGAGTTCCAGAAATAGACAATGCTTGTTTGTTAAATGCTACGATACCAAGCAATACTGAAATTACCATTCCTAGTAAAACATTGTCAAGTACGCTTAGCAATTTTTTCCCACTTTACTTATTTTTTATTCTTTTTTAAGTTTTAAAATTGCAGCAGCCAAATCTCCATTTGATTCTTCAAGTGCTTGTCTTGCTACCTTTTCTGTTGAGTTTGTCTGCATCATAATTAACTTAACGTCTTCGCTATCGTCATTTTGAATCTGTGCTTGTGATTTTGCAACATTGCCCGATATTTGAAAACTTACTTGTCCTTTAAAATCAATCTTAGTAATTGATGGTGATGTGATTTCAATAGTTGACCCATCATTTAAACTAATACTTACTTTTTGAGCATCTAAATCTTCAGTTTTTACGCCCATTTGTCTAAGCATATTATTCATTTGTTTAGGATCAATGCCACCCATAGGAAACATACTTTCGCCCTCCAATCAATCTCTAAGTGCCAATTTGCCAACTTTTCATATATTCAATTTGTTTTTTAGTAAGTTTTTCAATTCTAACATTTAACGTTTTAAGTTTCATCTGTGCAATTCTTTCATCTATCTCATTTGGAACAGCATAAACTGCACCATTCATTTTCTTTGAATTTTTAACTAAATACTGCGCTACCAAAGCCTGATTTGAAAATGACAAGTCCATAATCGAAGAAGGATGTCCTTCAGCAAGAGCAAGGTTCACTAATCTTCCTTGCGCCAAAACAATCACATTTCTATTATTTTTTAATGTGTATTTTTCTACACCATAACTCATATTTTGAATGTTAGTTGAAACTGATTTTAAGTCATTAAGATTGATTTCTACATTAAAGTGTCCAGAGTTGCATAGTATTGCACCTTCTTTAAGATTCATAAAATGTCTAAGTGCAATTGCATCACAATCTCCAGTAGCAGTAACAAAAATTTCACCAAGTTTACTTGCATCATCCATATTCATTACTGAAAATCCATCATAATGAGCAGATAAACATTTAACCGGGTCTGGTTCAACAACAATTACTTTTGCTCCCATTCCCCTTGCTCTATTTGCAATTCCTTTTCCACAATGACCAAATCCACTAACCACAAAAGTTTTTCCTGCAATTAATACGTTAGTAGACCTCATTATTGCATCAATGGTGGACTGCCCAGTACCTAAAATATTATCCATCAATCTTTTAGTAGGAGTATCATTTACTGCTACAACTGGGAATTTTAATATTCCTTCTTTTTCCATAGCTTTTAATCTAACAATTCCAGTTGTAGTTTCTTCCTGTCCTCCCATTATTTGTTTATAATATTCCGTTCCCTTTTTAAGTACAGACGAAGTCAAATCCGCTCCATCATCCACAATCAAGTGGGGTTTAAATTTTATGCACTTTTCAATTGATTGATAATACTGCTCATCAGTCATATTCTTTTTTCCATAAACATTTATTCCTTCTTTTTCTAAAGCCAACGCAACGTCATCTTGGGTAGACAACGGGTTAGATGCACAAAGCATCACCGAAGCACCTGCAACTTTCAAAGTTTCCATTAACACTGCAGTTTCTTTTGTAATGTGCATACAAGCCGAAATTTTAATTCCATTAAGTGGCTTGGTCTTTTCAAATTCAGTTCTAATTGAATTTAATACAGGCATCATTGATTGTGCCCAAAGAATTTTTTTCCTGCCAGTTTCAAGTTGTTTTTCCGTATTTATCAAGTTCCTTTTTATTATCTAAACTCAATTTACTTTCCTAAATAACAAATACTTCTTTAGGTATTATTTGTATTGTCGTGGTTATTATATTGACAACTTAATTATTAAAAAACCCGAAAAATATGTTAGTTATATATTGATAAAGTAAAGCAATAAAACTTCAAACTTCTTAATAAATTTTATAAAATGCGTAAAAGTATCGAAGACGGCCAATTATTCAATCTAAAACCACCAAAGAGTTTTAGTATCATTGGTAAGAATAGCAATAAAATAAAATCAAGCCTCACTAAACTTGGTTTTAAATTTAAAAAATCAAATCCTGATTTTGTAGTAAGTTTTGGAGGAGACGGTACTCTTCTTGCAAGTGAAAGAATTTATCCTTCAATCCCAAAAATTTGTGTCCGCCACGATTCAATATGTTTTAAATGTTCAAAAAATGGCAAAGTTTTAACCCATCCAGTTAAGGGAAGAGAATCTCTCTTTTATTGTTCAAACTGTTTTGAGAAATTCGTAGCCCAAAAATTATTCAATATGCCCTTTATGAAAGTCAAATCATACATTAAAGTTCAAGCATCCGCTTTTAATTCAAAAGGAATCCAAATAGGCAAATCGCTACTTGCACTTAACGAAATAAACATAATGCATCAAAAACCTCAACAAGCACTAAGAGGTCAAATAATTCTTTTTGATAATAAAAAACCAATTTCATTTGTTAGTGATGGAGTATTAATTGCAAGCGCATTTGGCTCATCTGGATACTTTCAATCTTGTACTAGAAAGAAATTCAATAAAGGTTTAGCAGTTGCTTTAGTTAATCCAGTTAGACTCTGGAAACCCAAAATATATTCTTCAATTAAAGAAAATCAGAAAATCAAAGTAATTGTAAATCGTCGCCACGGATTACTCTATGCCGACAATAGTGAAGAAATAATAAAATTAGATGTTGGTGATTTTGTATTATCTAGCCGGTCAAAAGAATGTGCTTATTTTATTGAGATTTAATAAAATGTAAAAAAAAAGAAATTTAAGTAAAAATTATCGGAAATATACTTACCTTTTTTCTTCAATCAACTTTTTATATACAATCAACCTAATTTCTCGTAAATAAATAAGGTGAATTTTTAATTGTCCGATCTATCCTGCCCTCAATGTGGTAATCCTCAACTTGATGTAGACGCACAAAACGATGTTGTTTTTTGCAGACGTTGCGGTTTTGCAGTTAAAGTAGATCCTCAAACCGGAGAAGCCACTCCTCTTTCACAAGGCGGACCAACTCAAGTAGCTCCTGCAGTATATTCAGAAAAGTCCATACTCGGAACAGACCCATTAACCTTTTTACTTGGGGGAATGGTAGTTGTTTTAATTGGTTATTTAGTTTTCAACCTAGATACAACTTTAGTTGCCATTTTAGCAGTGATAGTTTTTGTAATCTATTGGCTCAAAAGATAGTTTCCTTTTTTATTCGCTTCAAAATCACTTTATTGCCTATTCGCCAGAATACTTCAAAAACACCGAATCTCTAAATTATTACTTTACCATACACTCCATCATATCCAGCAACAACATCAATTTTTCCTTCTCTGTTTTTCATAATTGCATCTACAATAGCCTTATCGGTTATTTCAGTTAGTTTATGTTCAGGTACGTTTAGCAAAACCTCAAGTTCACTATTAAATCTATCAACAATATTGTTTGCCTTTTCTTGTACGATTTTGCTTTCAATAGCTTTTTTATACATCGAAGCAATCAACTCGTGTAAAGGTAAAATTGTTTTAAATCCAATTGCATTGTTTGGTACATAGTCTATTGGCCTGTCTGCCAATTCTTCCACTCGATTTTCAACTCCAATCACCAACGGTTTATTGCATTTTGGACAAATTCTGTTTAGTTTAAGTGATTCTTGAGGATTACAACTAAAATCGCATTTTCTATGTCCATCGTAATGATATTTACCATAAGCGGGATTGGTTTCAATAGTATATAAGAATTCATCAGAATTTCTTGATATAATGGCATCAACAATAAACGAATAACTCAATTTATCAGATTTTAGAAATGCGTTACATTCTCTTCCCAATCGCCAAGGGTGATTAGAATGAGCATCTGAATTTGAGATTTTTGCAAATTTATCTAATTTACTTAATCTCCAATTCATTTTAGGGTCAGACGAAATACCCGTTTCAATTGCGTGAATGTGTTTTACTTGGTCTTCATAGCATTCTTCTAATGAGTCATATCCTCCTTTGCTTCCAAGTGCTCCAAACCAAGGAGTCCACACGTGGGCAGGATAAATCAAAATGTCTTTAGAAACTTCCATTGTTCTTTCTACAAATTCACTACTACTCATTTTACCAAAAATTGGTCTGCCATCCGCACTTAACTTTCCCATTTTACTATAAACATCATTCAACTGCTTTATAGTTTGAAAATCAGGACAATGAATTACGTGATGAACTTTCTTTACTCCCCTTTCAGTTGATATAATTGTTGCAACTTCGTTAGTTAACGTATAAAGCGGTCCATTTCCTTCTTTTAATCGATAAAGTCCTTCAAATTCACTTTCTATTAAATTATTTTCAATTTCTTTTAACCATAACGGATGACTAAAATCTCCCGTTCCAATAATTCCCAAACCTTTTTTTAATGCACCCAAAGCAAGTCCGTGTAAATTCATAGAAGAGCTAACTGCCCTTGAATATTTGCTATGAAAGTGAAAATCTGCAAAAATTGAATTTTTTTCCATTTTATTTTCCATAAATAATTGAGTTTATATTGAATTTCCCTAAATGGTTATTTCAACTGATGCTTTATAAAATCTTTTTTCTATAATTCAGTTATAAAAAAAATTGAGGGATAAAATTTGTCCATTCTTCCTTGCGAACGCGTTGTAAAAGAGTTATTGCCTGCAATTCGTGTAAGTACTGCAATTCAACTTCATCAAACTTACAATTTAAATCAAAGTGAAATTGCAAAAAGATTGGGTATCACCCAAGCCTCAGTAAGTAAATACCTTAGCGGAAACATTCATTTAAATTTAAAAAAACTTTCAAACGATTCAAAAGTCAAACTGCTTGCAAGCAACCTTGCTTTTAAATTATCAAAAAACGAACTTAACGACAATCAACTTGCAAATTTAATTTGCACTGCCTGCATCAGTTATCGTCAGCAAGACTGCCCGTTAAAAGAAGAATTAATTGTTAGTTGAAAAATTGAGAGAGTGATTTTATTGCATCCATTACTTGAAATTAAAAATTTAAAAGCAAGTATCGATTCCAAACCAATTCTTACTGGAGTTGATTTAACCGTTAATCAAGGAGAGATTCACGCGATTATGGGTCCAAACGGAAGTGGAAAAAGTACGCTTTCAAGAGTAATAATGGGTGACCCGAAATACAAAATTGATGAAGGAGAAATTTACTTTAAAGGACAACTTATAAACGATATTCCTGTTGATGCCAGAGCAAAACTAGGCCTTTTCTTAAGTTTTCAATATCCAATGGAAATTCCCGGAGTAAGTTTATCAAATTTTCTTAGAACGGCATATAATTCTACCAGACCAAAAGAACAAGCACTTTCCGTTTTTAAATTCGATGAACTTTTAAAAGAAAAACTTTCAATACTAAATATGTCGCAAGACTTTGCTTCAAGATACTTAAATGATGGGTTTTCTGGTGGAGAAAAGAAACGTTGCGAAATTGCTCAAATGGCAGTTCTCAATCCCATCCTTTCAATTCTCGATGAAACCGATTCGGGTTTGGATGTCGATGCACTAAAAGTTGTTGCAGAGGGAGCTTACACTCTATCAAAATCCACCAATATGTCCCTCTTACTAATCACTCATTACCAGAGAATTCTTAGGTACATTAAACCAGATTTTGTCCACGTTTTCATTGGCGGAAAAATTGTAAAAAGTGCAAGAGAAGAATTAGCTTTTGAACTTGAAAACAAAGGTTATGCACAATATATGCCAAAAACAAATTCAAAATTGAAATTAACTCAAGTTTAAAAAAAAGGAGTCAAAAATTCTTTGGATAATACAAACTTAAAAAATGAATTTTCAACAACTTACAAATATGGTTTTTCCGATGACTTAAAACCAGTTTTCTCCTCTCCAAAAGGATTAAACGAACAAGTAGTTACCTCAATTTCTAAATTAAAGGGAGAACCCGATTGGATGCTTAAAAGACGTCTTGAGGGGTTTCGATCTTTTGTTAATAAACCCCTTCCAAATTGGGGTCCGGACCTTTCTAAAATTGACTTTGATCAAATGAGTTATTACAACAAACCCTCCGAAAATCAGTTTTCAAGTTGGGAAGAAGTTCCTCAAAAAATGAAAAATACTTTTGAAAAATTAGGAATACCCGAAGCAGAAAGAAAGTTTTTAGCAGGAGTATCCAGTCAATATGATTCGGAAGTAATTTATCACAGTCTTAAAAAACAACTTGAAGAAAAAGGAGTAATTTTCTTAGATATGGATAGCGGGTTAAGAGATTACGAATCAATTGTCAAAAAATATTTCGGAACCGTAGTTCCAGCAAATGATAATAAATTCGCTTCTTTAAATACTGCTTGCTGGAGTGGGGGAAGTTTTGTTTATGTGCCCGAAGGAGTAAGTGTAGACATTCCTATTCAAGCGTATTTTAGAATTAATGCTAAAAATTCTGGACAATTCGAAAGAACATTAATTATCGCCGATAAAAACAGTTTTGTTCATTATGTAGAAGGTTGCAGTGCACCAATTTACTCAACAGATTCTCTTCACGCAGCAGTAGTTGAAATAATTGCACTTTCCGGTTCTAGAGTTAGATACACTACCATTCAAAATTGGTCTAACGATGTTTATAATTTAGTTACCAAGCGTTCAAAAGCATATTCGAATTCTACCGTAGAATGGATAGATGGAAACATTGGAAGCAAAGTAACTCAAAAATATCCTTGCATAATGCTAATGGAAAGTGGTGCAAGGGGTGAAGTAATTTCAGTAGCATTAGCAGGTAAAGGGCAACATCAAGATGCCGGAGCTAAAATCTATCATCTTGCTACAAATACTTCTTCATCCATTATCTCAAAATCAATCAGTTTAGATGGTGGAAAAACCACCTATCGAGGTTTAGTAAACGTTCTACCTAATGCGACTAATGTAAAGTCCAATGTAGAATGCGACGCATTAATTTTAGATGATATTAGTTCTTCCGACACCATTCCTTATATGAACATTGCAAATGAAGACGTTTCAATGTCTCACGAAGCAAGCGTATCAAAACTAGATGATGAAAAATTATTCTATCTTCAGTCTCGCGGATTTAGTGAGCAACAAGCAAGACAGATGCTAGTTCAAGGATTCATCGAACCCTTTACTAAAAACTTACCAATGGAATATGCGGTTGAATTAAATCGATTAGTTGAACTTGAAATGGAGGGTTCAGTAGGTTGAGTAACTCCATCTTTTCAAAAGTAAATTTTATAAAGATTAATTCCGACAACGAGCGTAGCATTAAGCTCTTTGATGAGTTTAGTAAATGTGCCTTTCCTTCCTCTACACAAGAAAATTATAAATTTAGCAAAATTCCCTCAATTGATTTTTCATCTTTTTCACAAATAAAAAAAACATCAGAAGACCAACAAATTGATATAACAAATAAAAAAGAAGTAAAGATTTCAAATAATTCTCAAATTTCTAATTCGTTAACTTCCTATGATTTTCTATCGAACGCAGTTGATTGTTTTAGCTTGGAAAACAATAATGTTGAAATTAATGCAGATTCAAACGTTTCAATTGTAATTAAAGATAAATTGAGTTATTCCTACCTTTCAAAATCGACATTTATAATACGTCCCAACTCAAACCTGACTTTAATAGAGTATGTTTCAAACGCCCCAAACAAAAAGATATTCTATGGTAAAAAAACAAAATTTCTTTTAGAAGAAGATTCACAAGTGAATTACATTCAAATTGAAAATTTGGATTTAGGCAGTGTTTATTATCACGATTTAGATTTTCAGTTAAACGGGCAAAATAGTCAATCAAATTCATTTCAATGCCATTTTGCCAACAGCATAAGTAAAGTAAATATAAACCACCACTTAAATGCACCAGCAACCCAATCAATTAACAAAGCAGCATTTTTACTTGATAATTCGGGACATTTTGATTTAGAAACAAATGCATTTCACCACTCAATTAAAACCAAAAGTGACATCGTAGTTAAAGGCGCATTGAAAAACAAATCGTCTTCCTTTTACAAAGGACTTATTAAAATCGATAAAGGAGCTAAAGGAACCGATTCTTTTCTACAAGACCGAGTAATTCATCTTGATAAAAATGTAAGTTCTAATAGCATTCCAAGTTTAAAAATTGATGAAAACGATGTACGAGCATCCCACGGCGCAACAGTAAGTAAATTAAATGAAGAATCTCTTTTTTACATAAATTCCAGGGGAATAGATAAGACTGATGCACAAAGAATTGTAGTTGAAGGTTATTTGAACGAAGTAATTAATTCTATACCTGACAAAACAGCATTAGAGTTTTCTTCAAATTTATTAAAAGAAAAACTTCAAAACAAATAAACTTGAAAACAAATGAAAACCTCCCATAAAAAATATTTGCAGAACATCAAATCAGATTTTCCAATTTTTAGCCAAAACTCCGCTTGGAAGAATTTAGTTTATTTGGATAATGCAGCTACCAGTCAGAAACCAAAACAAGTAATCAATTCAATTGTAGATTATTATTCATCTTCAAATGCAAACCCGCATCGGGGGGTTTACGAATTATCTGTAAAATCAACTGAGGTTTATAAATCTTCCCGTCAAAAGATTTCAAAATTTATCGACTGTAAACCTGAGGAATTGATTTTTACAAAAGGAGCCACTGATTCATTAAACGGAATAGCATTTTCATTGTCTAAAAATTTCTTTTTAAAAAATCAAGCAATTTTAATTACTGTTGCCGAACATCATTCTGTTTTAGTGCCCCTTCAACAACTAGCCCAATCCTTAAAGTTGAAGTTATTAGTAGTACCAGTAAATTCTCAAGGAATTCTTGATATATTAGAATACGAAAGATTGCTCAAAACCAACGACGTAAGACTAATTGCCTTTACTCACGCTTCTAATGTTTTAGGAACAATAAACCCAGTAAAAGAATTGGTAAAAATAGCAAGAAAGGAATCTCCTTCAAGTTTAATCTTACTTGATGCTTGTCAATCTGTTGGTCATTTACCTGTAAGTTTCAAAGATTTATCTGTTGATTTTTTAGTATTTTCAGGTCATAAAATCCTAGGTCCGATGGGAATCGGTGCTTTAGTTGCAAAGAAAGAGATTCTTGAAAAACTTTCTCCCTTTTCTTTTGGCGGGGATATGGTAGATACTGTAACAATTAACAAAACAACATTCGCTTCTATTCCTAGAAAATTCGAAGCCGGCACTCCCAATGTTCAAGGTGCAGTAGGCTTAGCATCAGCAGTAGATTACTTGCAAAACATCGGACTTAGCAATATTAGAAAACACGAAGCAAAATTAGTTAAACTGACTTTAGCGGAGTTCGAAGATTTAGATTTTATTAGAATACTCGGCCCAACAAAATCAACATTAAGAAATGGTCTAATTTCATTTAATGTAAACAAAGTTCATTCTCACGATGTAGCTTGGATTTTAGACCAACAAAACATTGCAATAAGGGCAGGTCATCATTGCGCTATGCCCCTGCATCATAGTATGAATGTATCTTCTTCTGCCCGTGCAAGTTTTTATGTTTATAATGATGAATCCGATGTAAGTAAATTGGTTGAAGGACTTAAAAAAGTAAACAAGGTATTTTCTTGAATTACGATTTATATTCGCAACAAATTCTTGAGCTTTGGAGAAATCCAATCAATAAGGGAGAAATTAAAAATCCCACCTATTCTTCTAACTCGAATAATCCGTTATGCGGAGACAAATTAGAACTATTTATTAAAACAAAAAAAACGGGAAGGCAGACCGTTATCGTTCAAGCAAAATTTAATGGAGAAGGTTGTGCAATTTCTCAAGCAAGTGCAAGTTTGCTAACTACCCACATAATTGGCCTAAATATTTCAGAGTTAAAAAATATAGATACAAATTTAGTTCGTAAACTCTTGGGAGTGCCGATTTCAGCTAACAGAGAAAAGTGTGCCTTTTTAATTTTAGATGCACTTGAGAGATGTAAAATTTCTAATTTTCAATAAAAGTATTCGCTTTATTTAAACCGCAATATAATTTAATCTGTCCTTAACCATATTTGTTCATAATAGGAAAATAGGCAAATTAATTTGGCAATAGAATATTACAATACTTTAACTAGGAAAAAAGAAAAATTCGTTCCAATTAAGAAGGATAAAGTTAGTTTCTACGCCTGCGGACCCACCGTATATGCTCCTGCTCATATTGGAAATTTTAGAACTTTTGTTTTTGAAGATTTACTTCATCGACACCTAACTTATCAAGGGTTTAACGTTGAATTAATTATGAACATCACCGATGTTGATGACAAAACAATCAAAGCATCAATCGAGCAAAAAGTTTCATTAAAAGACTATACTCAAAAATATTCCTCCATTTTCCTAAACGATTTAGAAAAACTTAACATAAAAAAAGCAACTAACTATCCATATGCAACTGAGCACATACAACCTATGATTGATTTAGTTGAAGTTCTTTTAGAAAAGAAATTTGCCTATATTGGCGAAGATAAAAGTGTTTATTTTTCAATTCGCAAGTTTGCAGATTATGGTAAATTTGCAAATATCGATATATCTTCATTAAAACCTGGTGCAAGAGTAAACAACGACTCATATACTAAAGATAACGTATCTGATTTTGTTCTTTGGAAGGCATACGACGAAGCCGACGGTAATGTTTTTTGGCAAACATCCTTTGGAAAAGGAAGACCCGGTTGGCATTTAGAATGCAGTGCAATGTCTATGCAGTATTTAGGTAAAACAATTGATATTCACGCAGGTGGAGTAGATTTAATTTTCCCCCACCATCAAAACGAAATCGCACAAAGTGAATGTTCTACCAATCAAAAATTCTGCAATTATTGGCTTCATAGTGAGCATCTTAAAGTCGATGGAGCTAAAATGTCAAAATCTCTTGGAAACTTTTACACGTTAGATGACATCATAAACAAAGGTTACAACGTAAATTCCTTAAGACTATTTCTTTTAAGTGCACATTATCGTCAATCATTAAACTTTACATTTGTAGGTTTAGATTCGATGGAAAAAACATTAAATGGATTAGTAGAAACCTACCGAACTCTAAAACTAATGATTACCAATCAATTCAATTCTCAAACGAAATTAAATGAAGTTTCAGACGATTCTTCATTTGAGAAACTTTGCTTATCTAATTTAAACGGATTTATCAACTCATTAGATGATGATTTAAACACTCCTCAAGCATTTTCCTATCTATTTCTTTTAGAAAAGGAAATTAACAAGGGAATTTCATCCAATTCTCTTTCAATAAATAACTTACGAACCGCAAAAGATACTTTAGAAAAAATGGACTCCATTCTGCAAGTAATAATTCCTACATTTAACGAACGAGAAAAAACAATTGATAAACTCTCTTCCTTTGCCAACTCAATGATAGAAAAGAGAAAACTTGCCAAGCAAGAAGGTAACTATCAATTAGCAGATTCAATTAGAAAAGAATTATTAGAAAAAGGAATTATTCTTGAAGATGTGGGTGGAAACACAATTTGGAAGTTAACTTCCAATAATTAGTTTCAATTTAATTTGTAAATATTCATTTTTTACATTAACTTATCGATTTTTATAAATAATTATTTTTAAAAGAAGAGAAAAGTTGGGGAGTTAATTCCCCAACGGGTTTTTTAGATTTATTGGTATTTACCCATTACAAATCCTGAATCAGTGTGGCTTAATCCGCTTTGATCAGTGTAGGTAACATTCACTTGAATTTGGTTGAATGTAGAGCCGACTTGACCTGCTGCGATTACTCCTGGTTCAATACAGGTGATTTGTTGGTTGGCTGATAATTGACCAGTTCCGCACGAAGTTGCGTTGCCGTCAATTGCCATATTGGTAATTGTGCTTCCAACATCGTTGCCCAATACAATACTTAAGTTACCTGTAGAATCAACTTTGAAGTCTTGGCAAGTAAATGAGCTGAATCCTCCACATTGGTTTTCTCCTGCAAATCTGCTAGGATTGAAAATACCAAAGTACCATAATACTCCTGCAATGATAACTATTGCAAGGATTGCCCATCCATAAGTTACCAAATACTCCAAAGCGCTTTGTCCACGCTTCATATCGAATCATCCTCTTGTTAAATTTTTAATTTCATCCTTTTTGGATGCATTTTTTACTCTCTTACCATTTAAAAACATTTGCAATTTTGACTCTACACTAATCTTTTTGTTTAAATTTATTTTTTTTATCAATTTAATTTGTTTTATTGTAAAGGTATTTATCCGAATTAACACGTAATCCTTCAATGGCATTTAATTCAAAAAAAATTCACGGTCAAGCAGCATTAGAATATGCAGCAATTATTGGTTTACTCTTAATTGCAATTCTGCCAATTGCTTATTATTCTTATCAAAATACCGTTTCTCAAGCTGAAGTTTACCAAGCTAAAATAGCAGTAGAAAAAATTGCAGCAGCTGCAAACCTTGTATCTTCAACCGGTCCTGGTGGTTCAGTTCGTGTTTCAGTTTATTTTCCTTCCGGCTTACAAATTGCCAATGCTAGTGGAAATCAACTTCAATTTTCAATGCTTACCTCAACTGGTGAATCGGACATTTTCAAATTTACTCAAGCCAATTTAACTTCTGTTGATTTAGGTAACTTTTCCGGACTTAGAGTATTACAAGTAGTTTACGAACCAAACGGTTTTGTATCAATTATTCCAATTGACCAACTTCCATCTGCAACTACTACTACCACCACAACAACAACCACTACCACTACATCATCCACTTCGACTACTTCTTCAACAACTACTACCACGACCACTTCAACAACATCTACGACATCAACTTCCACAACTACAACTACAACTACTTCTTCAAGTTCTACTTCAACAACATCAGCTACTACGACCACTACAACCACAACTACAACCACAACTACGCTCTGCTCTCCTCCAACGGTTTATAATACCGGTTCATCTCCAATCTGCTCTTCATCTAATCTTTTTATTACTTCAGGTTCATTTTCCGACAATTGTTATCTAGCAAATTATACTCTGTATACTAACATCACTGGTTCTTGGCAACCTTATCTTAGCGTTAACTTTTCATCTGCTATTAAAAGTTCATCGAGCCGTTCAGGAATTTTAATTTCTTCTTCTGGAGTGTATGCATATTCATATTATGTCTGTTCATTTTTGTCCAGCCCTGCTTGTGCTTGGTCATTAAATGGTAACTATACTCTAATTCATCAAACAACTGCACCAAATCCACCTACACTTAATTTACCTGTAAATGGTTCAAGTGGTGGAGTAAATCCTCAATTTACCTGGACTCCTTCAACCAATGATTTATGCACTCCTTTACGTTCAGAAATTCAAATCTCATTAAGTTTTCTTAATTTCTCCTCTGCTTACACTGATGATGTAAATACCTCTTACAATTACTTTACTCCCACCGGAAACCTAAGTCTTCCTCCAGGATATTGGAATATTTGGCGTGTGCGTTCAATTGACCAATTAGGAAACCTAAGCAACTGGAGCACAGTGTGGTGGTATTATTCAAATTAAATTTTCAAAGAGTTCAAAGATGAAAGGACAAGCAGGAATAGAGTTCATTGCAGTTTTTTCATTAATTTTAGCTTTTTTTGTAATGATGCAAATATACATTGCAAATCAATCCTTTTTCAATTCTCAACAATCAATTTCCACCACAGCAGTTGATGTCTTAAAACAAATATCTTCGCAAATTCAAGTTTATTCTTCCACTATCGGTTTAAGTGGTCAACTTATTCTTCCTTCGTATTTAGATGCTGGTCAAACCCCTTATACTGTAAACGTATCAAATTCTTCAATTGTGATTTATTGGCAGTATCTATCGGTCAATCATACTGCCGAACAATCAATTTCCATAGGTTCAATTGAAAATTCATCTGGTTCATCAAACTTTATTTTAAATTCCGGTAATACCTATCAAATTAACAACACCAATGGTCAAGTGATTATTTCTTGAATTTAAAAAAAAATCGCGGTCAAGTAAGTGCAATAGATGCATTAGTAGCCTTTGTAATTTTTTCAATTACCTTTGCATTATTCTTAAACTTCCAACAGCAACAATCAATATCAAATAATTCAGTCTATTCCCCAACCTTTCTACAAGCTCAAAAAGTAAGTTATCTTTTAACTTACGGTCAAGGAATTCCTTCAAATTGGAATTCAACCAATGTAATTCAATTGGGGTTAAGTGATTCTCCGGGGTTAATCGATTCTACTAAACTTAATAATCTGAATTTAATGACTTATGACCAAGTCCGTCAATCATTAGGCGCACTGAATTATGATTTGTCCATTGAAGTTTACTATCCCAACAATTCCATTATATTCAATTATCAACCAATTATTCCAAACAATCCAAGTTATTTCACTCCCATAACCACTCCAGTTATTTATAACGGTCAAGTTGCATTATTGAGAGTATCATTATGGCAATAAAAAAAACCAAAGGTTTTGTATTAACTCTAGATTCAGTAATCGCATTAGGATTTGCATTAAGTTTTATGGCATTTATAGTTTCAGCAAATCAAACAAATCAGAATAATTATGATTATGCCGTTAGTGTACAATCATTTGCCAACGACTTCTCAAATGAATTAGTTCAATCCGGACTATTAAATCAAATTTCTTTAGAATCCGATTCAGCATCTGAATTACAAATTCTAAATTTATTAAATCAAACTCTACCTCAATATTACACCGGTTCAGTTGAGATTTCAACCTATTCTTATCAGCCTACCTCAACTTTCTGTCCATCGACCTGTCCATTAAGCTCAGGATTAAGGCCCACAAACAATTTCTGTTTATGCCGGCAATTTACACAATCTTTATCAAATAATGGTATAACTTCAAATTATAATGCAAGTAATTTAGGTTCAGCATACAGCGTATTCTTTACTGATATAAATTCAACTCCAGTATATGGTTTAGCACAAACTTCGGTGTGGGTAAAATGAAACGAGCATTTATTTTTTCAATTACTGTAATTATGCTATTTGCCTTGCTATTAACCGTACTTTACGCATCCGAACAAATTCAATCTCCATTTTTACAAATCGAACAAATTCTCTCCACTAAAAAATTGAATTATGTTTACAACAATGTAGATTCAAATATTCCTACTATTCTTAAACTTTCAATCTACCAAAATTCTAACAATTTAACTATTTCTGACGTTTTACCAAACACAGATAATATTACTCAAAATCTCCAAGGTTATTCAAGTTTTCTAAATTCTTATTATCCTAGTCAGTTTGCACAAGTTTCCTTTAATCCTGCACTTGATACTCTAAATCCTCCAATTACTTTTAATCCGATGGGAATTAACTACACCTATCCGGACTGGTCTAAAAAAGATTTAACCGTATATTGTCCCTCTGGAAATGGATGTAATTATGTCAATACTCTAGTGCTAAACATCACTTTACTTAACGATACTTTTGTGTGCAATCCTTCAAATTCTTCAAGTTGCAATTCCAATCAATTTAACTGGTCTCCCTCTCCAAACAACTGTCAAATTGGAACTGCCGGTTGCGTAGGATTAATTCTTCAAATCACTGACAAATTAAATGAAACTTACTTTTGTCCAAACAATCTTTCAGGCAATTTAAATTGTCCATACTATTCTTTTAGCTGGGATTCTTCAAATTCTCCTAAAATTACCTTTCCCACAAACGAATCCTCCAATTGCAAGTTCAGGTTAATCTTAGGTGGGTCCAATCTTTTCGACGTATCAATGTTAGATTCTTCAAACAACCCATGTGGTTTTATTTCACTTAACACAACATTTTCCTTTAATTCCTCAAGTTATTCGGTAAATGATTACTCCGTTTTGTCGGTAAACGACACTACTTCCAATCAAAGTCTATCCGGTATAGTTTCCAACTAATATTCATTTATGCAAAAGCTTTAAGCCTACAAAATACCAATGAATTGGATGACTACTCAGCAGGACATTGAAACAGTGGTGGACAGACTTCTAGACTATGTTCGCGCCAATGGTCAAGTAAGTGCAAAAAAAGCCGCAAAAGCACTCGGTCTAAACGTCGCACAAGTAGAAAAAATAGCTTTGCTTCTCGAAGACAGCAATCTTCTTGAAGTTCAATATGGTTTTTCTGGTGTAGTATTAGATTCTAGGCCTCCCAAAAAAAGAGATAGCTTTTCATCCCCTTCTACCAAAGTACCTAAATCAAATTCTAAATACGATAATCTTCCAATACCTACAAATCCGACCTATTCTCCGGTTTCAGAATCCGCCAGTCAAGATAATGTTGATTTTGAACTTAAAAAATTAGAAAGAGAAGTTTTAACTGCAGACAATTTGATTAATTTTTTTGAAAGGGATATTACTCGCAGAACTTCATTAATCGAATCTTTAATTACTGATTTAGAAAAAAGAAATGATTATACAGAAGAAGAATTAACTCAAGCTAAAAAAGAAATGGCAACCGCACTTTCTCAATTAGAAAGTTTTCAATCAGAAATTAACAAACTCAATAAACGTCAAAGCCATCTTCATTCAAAAATATTAGAATTCTCAATGAGACTTAAATCCTTAAAAGCCACTGTTAATTCCCTTCCAAATTCTAAATCAAAGAGCAGTTCTGGTATTTTATCTAAAGTTTCAAATATGATTTCTCAATTTATTTCTGATTTAAGAAGCTCAGTTGATGGAAAAGATGACATTGTTTTTCATCATATTTCTAAAACGGAAAGACAGGTTCCCGCAAAAGACGAAGAACAATTACTTAAGCGGGCAAAAGAATTGGCATCGCTTTATGGTTCAGATTCACAAGAAACCGCAGTTATAAATGATAATTTTGAATCAAATGCCCAGACTTCTCAAGACGATTCATCAGATTCAAAGAGAATTTCGCGATTAAAATCACTCAATAATTTAAAATCCGAAACAGCATATGATCAACTTCGCAAAAGGTCCAAACCAAACTAAGATTTCAAATAATTAAAAAGGTGCAAAATTGAAAGTTCTAGAGACTTATCAAGTTGAAAGTGAAGGCGTTCCAGCAGAAGTAGTAATTATTCGAGATGAGTTAGAGTTTGTAGACATCTACGAATTACGTCACATTAAAGTAAAAGAAGCAACCGCAGCAGCCTTAAATTATTTGAAAAACCGCATCATTGAAGCAGTAAATCTAAAGATTTCAGAAATTCTAGACCCTCGCGAATCAGATAATATTCGAAATAGGATTAAACAAAAAGCAAACGAATTAGTAAAAGACGAACTCTCCGGACTTTCAGATGCCGAAGAGAACATCATCGTTGGAAGAATCATTCAAGAAATGATGGGTCTGGGAGAATTAGAATTAATTTTAGCAGATGATAATCTTGAAGAAGTAGTAGTCAATTCTGCTTCAGAACCCGTATGGGTTTATCATAAACGTCACGGTTGGCTTAAAAGTAATGTGTATCTAAACTCCGAAGAGCAAATTCACAACTATGCAAGTATTATTGGAAGAAGGGTAGGTAGGCAAATTACCAATTTAAATCCTCTTATGGATGCCCAACTAATTACCGGAGACCGTGTAAACGCTACACTTGCTCCAATATCTACAAAGGGTAATAGTTTAACTATCAGGAAATTTGCAAAGGAACCCTGGACCATAGTTAGTTTAATTGATAACAATACTCTATCCTTAGAAGCTGCTGCATTAATTTGGGAAGCATTACAATACGAACTTTCTGTTCTAGTTGCAGGGGGTACTGCAAGTGGAAAAACTTCATTTCTAAACTCAATGTTGGTTTTTACTCCTCCCAATCAAAGAGTAGTTTCAATTGAAGATAGCGTTGATTATTGTTCCTCAATTGTATATCTTGAATCAGGTCAAATCAAAGCTTGTCAAATAGGGGAGTTAATTGACCGAAAGATTTTAGAAAATAAAATCACTCTTTATGATGGAACCGAAGTTTCCTTCAATTCAAGCGGAATAAAGATTCTTTCAGTAAATGAAACCGGAAAAGTAGAATTAGCCGAACCAACAATATTCATTCGTCATCAAACATCCAAACCAATGTTTTTAGTAAAAACAGAGTCTGGAAAAAGTATCAGTGTAACAGCAGACCACAGTTTATTCTGCAAATCCACAGATGGAAAAATTAAGTCAATTAAAACAAGCGACTTAACTATTGGTTCAAGCGTATTGACCGTAGATGCAATAAATTCCAATTCCTCTTCTTCTTACAATTTTGCCAACACAATGATGATTAAAAATTATTCATCATTAACCGCAAAACCCGAAAAGGTCGTTTCAATTAATCACGTTGCAAATCCAAGAAAATACGTCTATGATTTATCAGTTCCAAAGAATGAAAGCTTCGTAGCATCAAACTTTGTCGCCCATAATACTCGTGAATTAGTTCTTCCGGACTTTTTGCATTGGACCCCTATGGTGACTCGTGAAGCAAACCCTGAAGGTAAGGGTGGAATTGAGATGCTTGATTTGATGGTAAACTCACTTCGTATGAGGCCGGATAGAATAGTTCTTGGAGAAATTAGGCGTCAAAGAGAAGCAGAAGTATTGTTTGAAGCAATGCACACCGGTCACAGTGTATATTCGACTTTACACGCCGATGATGCAGCCCAAACCAGAAGCCGTTTGATTTCCCCACCAATTTCACTTCCTCCAAGCATGATTAGCGCATTACAATTAATTGTAGTTCAATATCGTCAAAGAAGAAAAGGAATAAGAAGAACCTTTGAAATTGCAGAAGTAATTCAAACCGAAGAAGATAATGTTTCTACTAATGTTGTTTACAAATGGGACCCACGTTCAGACAAATTAGTAAAAGTTGGAGAACATATGCGTTTTACCAATGATTTGAACTTACATACTGGTTTAACAAATAAAGAAGTAGCTTCCGACCTATCTGATAAAATGAAGATTCTTGAATCAATGAGAAAGAACAATATTAACAAAGTAAATCAAGTAGGAAGAATAATCGGCGGATACTACCGAGAACCAATGACAATTGTAGAGTATGCCAAAAAAGACCAACTAGACAAATTACTAGACAACGATTAATCAAATATTAATAAATTAAGTGAACTATTTTGGATAAAAAACCGATAATACCCCTCAGTCCCCTTCCAATTAAAATGATTGAGGATTATTCGGAAAATTTCCTTATATTTGGAAGAGCCCTAGTAAGCGCATTTCCTTCTCTTCGTGATTCATTAAGGCAAGGCGAATATCCTTATGCGGCTAAGGATTACGCTTCCATCGCATTTGTAATTTCATTAATCAATTCAATTGCCATTCTTTTACTAATTGAATTTATTTCTATGGTAGGTCAAATCAACCTACTACTCATCGGTATTGTGGCTTGTGTATTGGTCTTTATATTTAGTTTAATTACAGTCTTAGCCTACCCGAGCATAGTAAATTCCAGAAAAGCAAAATCAATTGATGCTCAGTTAATTCCCGCATTAAGACAATTGCTTATCGAGGTTCGTTCCGGAGTTCCTCTTTTCAATTCAATGGCAAGTTTAACTTATGATTATGGTGAAGTATCAGACCAATTTAGGAAAATAGTTCAAATAATTAATGCAGGTACTCCAGAGATAGATACTTTAACTGAGTCAGCAAGTTCTACTCCTTCTGCTCAATTTAGAAAAGTACTCTGGCAAATTTCAAATGCATTGAAAGTTGGTTCAGATGTTTCAAATGTAATTGAATCCCAAGTAGTAGATTTAACTCGTACTCGTGTTGACCAAATTCGTAGATATGGCCAAGAACTTTCTCCTTGGACAATGATTTATATGATGGCCGCAGTAATTGTTCCAAGTTTAGGAGTAGCAATGTTAATTGTAGTAATTAGTTTTTTGGGTTCCCCATTACCAAAAGTAGTTTTGTACGTAATATTAATTGGATTAATTGGTTTTCAATTATTTTTCTTAAACTTTGTATCAAGTAGGAGACCAACGATTTAGTGATTTAAATGCTAGAAAGGTTTTATCAAAACATTGGCTCTTTATTTCCCTCATCAATAATTTCATCCACTCAAGTTTTATTAGTTCAAAGCGGGATTCAAAGAATTACTGCAAAATACTATCTAGGTTTTTCTGCATTTTTTTCTGCTGCTCTTTCAATTATTGTTTTTTTAATTTCTCCATTTTTTACTAATAATTCCTTAATTATTTATAGTGCCTCTCTTGCATTCTTGATTTTTATGCCTTTTTTATTTTATTTTCTTCTTTTAATGAGGTCAGAATCTAGAGCAAATAAAATCGAAACCGTTCTTCCAGATGCCCTTCAAATTATTGCATCTAACATCCGAGCGGGAATGACCTTAGAAAATGCTATTTGGAGTTCTGCACGCCCTGAATTCGGTCCATTAAGAGATGAAATTAACCGAGTCTCCGCAGATACTTTTGCCGGAATTCCTATCACTGAAGGATTATTATCAATGAGTAAACGTGTTCGTTCAAATGTCTTAAATCGTGCAATGAAATTAGTAGTAGAAGGTATTGACTTAGGAGGAGAAATGTCTCACCTTCTAGACGAAGTAGCTCAAGATATACGAAGTACTCAACTATTAAAAAAGGAAATTGCTACCACCACTTTAACTTATGCAATCTTTATTGTATTTGCCGCAGTATTAGCCGCTCCCCTTCTTTTTTCAATTTCAACCTTTTATTCCGAAATGAACCAGCAGTTAACTGCTCACACTAGTAGTGGTTCTGGACAAAATCAAGCTCAAATTAATGCAGCAGCTCAACGTTCTGGTTTTGGAGGATTGGCAACATTAGGTTCAATAGGTTCAAGTTCTTCACAATCAAAAAATGGAATTAATGCAACTGATATCTATTGGTTTTCCCTGTCCGCTATAATCATAACTACTTTCTTTGCGTCCTTAATTTTAGGGGAAATACAAACGGGAAGCATAATGCAAGGGGCAAAGTTTATTCCTATCTTTGTTCCCGTTGCAGTTGCTGCGTTTTTAATTGCTTTAGGCGTATTGCACGCCGCTTTAGGCGGTTTGCTTAATTAAAAAGTTCAAACTACGTGAACTTTCATAAAGTTGGTATTTCCTGCAATATCCAGGGGAATTCCTCCAGTAATAACCAACAAATCTCCTTGAGCAACTAAGTCTTTTTTAATTGCCTGTTCTACGCATTTACTAACTAAATCATCAGTATCTTTAGGTTGTTCAACAAGTATTGGATTTACTCCCCAAATCAACTGCAATTTTCCAAGTTCTCTTTTGTTTGGAGTAATTGCAAGAATAGGTGTAAATGGTCGATATTTAGATATAAATCTTGGAGTATGTCCCGCGCTAGTATAGGTTACAATTGCGTTTGCTTTAAGGTCTTTTGCAGTAAAGCATACACTTTTTGCAATTGCTTGAGGAACAGTTAATTGAAATGATCCGTCAAACTCTTTCATTAAATTGTAACTTGCTAGGGTTCCTTCTGCTTTTCTAATAACTCTATCCATCATTTCAACTGCTTTTAATGGATAGGCGCCAGAAGCAGATTCTCCCGAAAGCATCAACGCATCTGCTCCATCAATTACTCCGTTAGCAACATCGCTTGCTTCGGCTCTTGTCGGAACTGGATTTTTAATCATTGATTCAAGCATCTGAGTAGCAATTATGATTGGTTTACCGGCTTTTTTTGCCAACATTACCATATGTTTTTGAATGGTTGGTATGTCTTCAATTGGCAATTGAACTCCCAAATCTCCTCTTGCTACCATTAATCCGTCTGCCACGTGCACAATTTCATTTAAGTTATGGAATCCTGCAGCATCCTCAATTTTAGCAATGATTTGAGCATCTGAGCCCAATCTTTCAAGCATCGCTCTTAATTCCATAACGTCTTTTGCATCTCTGACGTAAGATTGTGCAATAAAATCAAAGCCCATTTTAACTGCAAATTCAACGTCGCTAATATCTTTTTCAGAAAGTGATGGTAAGTCTAAAGCTACGTGCGGAACATTTACTCCCTTTCTATTTCCTAAATCTCCACCAATAATTACTAAACATTCAATTTCAGTACCATCGATAGATAAAACTTCTAATTCGTATGCTCCATCTGCAAGAAACACCTTGCTTTTTACATGCACCATAGACGTGAATTTTGGATAATCAACTGGAATTAATTTCCCTTCACCCACAATATTTCTAGTTGTTAATGTAATCTTGTCATTAGCAACAAGGGTTACCTTTCCATCTTTAAGCATTCCAGTTCTAATTTTTGGGCCTCGAATATCTGCCATCATAGCAACTAATTTGCCCGTTTTTTCAGAAGCCTTTTTTACTCTATTAAAAGTATCTGCGTGGTCGGCTTGAGTACCATGTGACATATTAAATCTAGCTACATTGATTCCATGTTCTATTAATTTTTCAAGCATAGTATCGCTTGAAGTTACTGCTGGACCTAAAGTTGCAACAATTTTTGTTCTTCTCAAAGTTATCACCAATTAAAATAAATCTAAAATTAACTATTTTCTTGAAATTATTTAATATATAGTTTAAAATTCACTTAAAATACTATTTTCTAATAATACCCTAAAATACCTATATATTCACCAATGAATAAAAACACAAGTATTTCAGATAAAAAAAGAACAATTACCCATATTCTTGCCATTTTAAAAAGAAATTATGTGGGTAAATTAACTCAACTTTCAATGGAAAGAAAGAAAGCAGACGCAACCGGTTTAAATCAAAATTCAACTGCATTTAGAATCCTTATTTCCACCATTCTAAGTCATCGCACAAAAGACGAGAAAACAACTCAAGCAACAAACAATCTTTTTTCTGTTTATTCATCTGCCAATGAACTATCCAACGCTCCATTAACTAAAATTGAAAAGCTGATAAGTCCTGCAGGGTTTTACCGCTCAAAAGCAAAGTACATTAGAAACTGCTCTAAACAACTTGTTGAAAAATATCACGGAGTAGTTCCATTTTCTAGAGAAAGTTTAATGGAGTTAGATGGAGTAGGTCCCAAAACAAGTGCCTGTGTACTAAATTATGCTTTTAGTTCTCAAGTGATTGCGGTTGATACCCACGTTCACCGAATCGCTAACCGTTTAGGTCTAGTTAAAACCAAAACTCCAGAAGAATCAGAGGTTCAATTAGCTAAAATTACTCCAATTAAATTGCAAAATCAAGTTAACGAATTATTGGTCTTACACGGACAAAATACCTGCAAACCAATTGGACCACGATGTTCAATCTGTCCAGTCAATAAATTATGTGATTATTCTAAAAATCAGAATTCTTGAATTTTAAGTGTATTAAACATCATTGACAATTTCATTTTAATCATAGAATATTCAAAAAGTAATTCGTCTCTTTTTTTAGTAAGTTTAACCAATTCCTTTCTTTTTTTCTCAATTTCAATATTCGATTCTTTTAACACAGCATCCGCAGTTGATACTTCGATTTCAATTTCTTTGATTTGAGAATTTAATTTTGTCAATTCACTAGTAATCAAATCAAGTTTTTCTTTAAGTCCAACTGAAGAGGGCGTTTTCTCTTCAATTGTATTTAATTTGATTTTCATTTTTTGTTGAATGTTTATTGCGTTGATTGATTTGTCGGAACCTTTGAACCCGGAGACATTGAAGGTGCATCAGGTAAGTCAAGTTCAATTTCAGCAATTACTTCGTCAAGTTCTGCTCGTTGTTTTTCAAGAAGTTTTTTAATTCTTCTAATTTTCTTTTGATTTAATCCAATTTCTTTGTATTTTCTTGCAGCTTTGTTAAAGTGTTCAATTGAAAGAGTATTGTATGGTTCAGCATCCATAGAAGCTGAAATATCAGTTAAAATATCTGAAAGTAAAATGTTAGCTGCAAGCTTTACATCCTTTTTAATTTGATGTTCGCTTTTAAGTGTTTCTCGAATAATCTTGACTACTCTTGCATTTGGAAATGGTAATTGTTCAGACTCTTCATCTTCTTCGTTTAATTGTTCCGGTTCAATATCATTATCCGCAACTGCGGGTTGTTGATTGGAAATGTTAAGGTCTTGAGCCATATGAATATTTACCCCCTTGGAATGTTTTTTACTTAATATCTATTTAACGCATAAAAGGATTAAAAAAGAGTGTTTGCAATTCAAAATCTTACTTTATGTTCTCCTTTCTCTAGTTTTTTTCCATTCTTCAACTTATAATATCTTAATATCCTCAATTCTAATTCCAAATTTATCTGGAATATAAATTCCCGGTTCTATTGTAAATACCATATTCTTCTTTAAAGTTTCATTTTCAAAACTCGTACCATCGTGAACTTTCAACCCTACAAAATGACCTAATGACAAACCTGTTTTTCTAAACGAATATTGACCAAACCCCAAATCATCAATAATCTTTAAAGCAATATCCGAAATCTGTTTTCCAGTCATATTTATTTTTGATGATTTTTCAGCTTCTTTCTTAGACAAATCAACTGCTTCAATTGCCCTAATTATCTTCGAGTCATTTCCCGAATACCAGGTCCTAGTAGCATCCGCACAATAAAATTCAAATTTAGTGCCAATATCAATAAGCAATAGTTCGTCCTTTTTGATTTTCTTATTACTTGGATTATTGTGAAAGAACCAGCTTCTGCTTCCACTTAATACCATCGGACTAAATGAATCAAGGGACATTTGAAAATCCCTTGTTCTTTTTTCAAGCAGTCCCACTATTTACAATTATGTTTTTCCAACTAACTTTATAGAAAAAGACATAGACTGCATTTCAT
>JAJXUZ010000051.1 GCA_021782355.1 Microcaldota archaeon
TAAAAAGTGGGGTTGACTGGCAACCGATAGTCCATCAATTTGTTTATCTGTAATTGCCGATAATCCAAATTCGTTAACTAGTTGATTATAATTAACGTCTCCATCTACCGAGTAAGGATTAACTGAGTATTCACTCTTTTTCATATTGTTTTCCATATAATCAAATTTGCAGTCTTATAGTTTATTTGTTTAATTATTTTATTCATCTGAACTTTAATAACTAAACTCCTGCAATTCTTCTTTTTTAACTATTTGGAAAATAATTATTCCAAAAGCAATAGAGAAACCTATTATTCCAATAAGTAGTGCTATAGATTTAAATGAATATGTAGAGTTTTTAACAGAGTTTTCAGTAACCATCGCATTCTGTGCAACTGGCATGACTTGGGCAAAAGTCATACTTGTTTGTTCAATATTAGATTGCTGACCAAATGGTGTTGTTGAAACAAAAGAATATGATGTAAGAGCAATCAGTAAGAAGAGTAAACCTGCCAATACTAATTTGAATGCCATATTTCCTTTAGTAACTGACTTTCCCTTTTCAGATAATTCGTAATATTTCCATTTTCTATTTGTTTGAAGTTGATTGATTAGCTGTGCTTCTTTTAAAATCTTCAAATTATTTGACATCGAAGATTCTTTAATGTTCAAAAAATTAGCTAATTCTGCCTGAGTCATATTTCTTTTTTCAAGCAGTTTTAACGTATTAATTCTGATTTGCCGATTCAACGCTTTAATTGTTTTTGAATCAATTTCGGTATTTTCTTGCATTTTAAATCATATTATATACATAAAAAATATTTGAAGCCAAATTGGTTTTCTGAACTACTGAATAATTACTCAAATCTGTTTGAATAATCTGCCTATTAGAGTAGGTATAAAGTTCATTATTTATAATCAAACTTCTTGAAATTTCATATCCATCATAAGGATAAGTGTTGTTAAATGTTGAAGTATTATTCAGCCAGCTTGTCACATTTGCCACATTAATTATTGATTGATTGGATAAATCAAAAATCAAACTTCCCACAAATTGGTAGTTTATGTCTCCACTAAGGTTGTAAGTTGTATTGGTTAAAACAACAGGAACAATTATCAAATTCTTAGTTGGCGAATAGAGTACGGATTTACTATCGGAGAAAACCATCGAGTCACTTTGAGGACCACCAACAGAGTAATTTGAAACTAAACCTAAGTTTGAATTATCTGTTGCGTTGATTAAGGAAAATTCCAACCCATTGTTTGATGGCCAATAATATTGCTCTTGAATTTGGTTTAATCTCTGTAAGTTGTATCCTGCTGCAAAAATCATTTGATTGTTAATTGGCATAAAGTATTGATAGTTATTTTGTAAATTCAAATTACCTACAACATTCATTTGGCTTGGATTACTAATATTCAATTCTTCAAAATCTGAGGAGGAATTATCCGAATTTAAATAAACGTAATTTCCTAGGTAATTTACTGAATTCAAATCCTGGTTAACAAGTAATCCATTTATTTGCGATATTGGATTTAATTGAGTATCAAACGAATATATTGAAGTGCTTTGATTCAGATAATTTGTAGGTTGAATGTATTGGCATTGATAGTTTCCTTGTGAATTATCTGAATTGCATACTTCATAACCGCCAAAAGATTCAGTTGGAATTTGTGTTGCAATGTAAAAATTTCCATTATTTTCATACATAGAGTAGCGATTTAACAAACCACCCGGAATTTTACTGTGTGCTACAAATTTCAAAGTATTTAAGTCAAATTTGTCAATTTGGGTGTATTGAGAATAATTTCCATTAAATTTAGCTTGCAAGATTTGAGCAATCTGTCCATCAATATTCATCTGCTCTCTTTGTTGAGTATTTAGAGTATCTAAGAAATTAGACGCTACATTTGTAAGTAACTCATTTTTCAGCCAATCTGGTAAGTTGGAAGTTTGTACGGTATTAATTTCATCTAACGTTTGATTGTCAAAATAGTTACCCAATACTTTTTGGTAATCTGAAAAGTCAGGAGTTAATGATTGATATATCGGATGAGTAATGTAGATTGAATCATTACTAAACATTACTGAGTTAGAGTCAGTATATCCATTTGTCAGAATTACGTTCATATTGGCAGTAATGTTGTTTGAATCTGAAACATTGATGCTGGCAATAGTTTGAAAGTTTAAGTTGTTGAGTTGGTCTGCATAATAGAATATGGATTGACTGGGAACAAATTCTTCTTGACCATTTAAAAAGTAATATGGAATTGGATTATAGATTCCTGCTGGTTGGTCAAATATTGCATAAACTTGATTGTTTAGTGCCCTTGCAGTTACAAAACTCCCGTGATAATCAATTTGAGATTCCAATATTGGCGTTTGAGGATTTGTAACATTGTAGACTCTTATAAAATTATTTTGTCCAAAAGTACAACCTAAGCAAATAGGCATTGAAACTATTGAATTTGCAGGTGCAATTTGCGCTTTAAGCGCTGGCAAATTAACCTGAATATTTGGTTGTGAAGTTGCCGGAGCATTTATTTGATTTGCAGACGGTGTGTTTAATATTACTGGATGAAAGATGTTTTGATATTCTCCACCAAAAACTACTAAGGTATTGTTAAATACCATTATTTTTTGAATTTGAAGATTGTAACTTGAATTTGTCAAATTAATGTTATAGCTTTCATTTAGATTATTAGTTGGAATTATTTGCACAATTCCCGCAGAAACTGCATAAAGATAATTTCCATCAGTTGAAAACACATCCGGTTCTAATATTGATGAATATTGGTTTGCAACACTTTGAATTTGATTGGTATTACTAGAAGGCTGAGTATTGGTAGTAGTTGTACTAGTTAATACATTGGCACCATATGCAATTGGATTAATTGAATTTGAAAAACCAATTTGATTTAGGTTTTGAAGATTCAATGAATTTTCTAGGATGTATGTTTTGAGTTGAGAATTATTTGAAAAGCTCATAAAACTAGCCGAATTATTCTGCACATTAATTGAACTGGTAGTATTTGCAAAATTAAAGTAATTCGTGTTTACACTTTGTGTTTGATAATTATTACTTGAAGAAAAATATGGATAAAATGCAATAGCTGCAAGTACAATAAATCCGAGAATAATGAATGTCATAATTTGTTTTTGAGTATTTTCCACTTTGTTCTCACCACTTGATTCCATAAACCTATATAGTAAAATAATGCTCAATATTAATGTAAGTAAATAATTAGTTTTCAAACTAATAAAACTAGGAATTTAGATAAAATGGAATCAGTTCAAATTTATCATACTACTATTAAATTCAAATCTTCTCCAGATGACCCTTCACTATCCAGTGCAGTAGAATCTTATCGGGTATTAGATTCCAAGTCCCAAACAAATTCCCCCAATTTGTATTATTATACTAAAGTTTCACAAATTACATTAGCAATTAATGACTGTATTTCAAAAGGCTTTAGAACAATAGCAGTTAAACTTCCAAAATCAAAACAACAAATTTTCGATTTAATAAATTTAGTAAAAGCTCATTTTGCATTAAACGGAAAGCAATTACTTTACCTTGCATTTTATGGAAATAGTTGGCAAATCAAATTTGCACATTCTCAGTTCTCAAGCCAACTTGACCGATGGGCAAAATTACTCTTAAATGAAAAACCCGATATTTGCATTTTTGTTAAACCCGAGTCCGATTGGCTAAATCGTTTAACTAAAGAATTTGACGGAACTGCATTCTGCATTGATGGAACAGTAGAACTTTTTATTGAAGAAAAAGGAGAAGAGAGATTAGTCCGAAGTGCATTTTTGGAATATTTGAATTTAATGTCAACTAAGAATCTTAGAGAGTATAGAAAACTTTACAACCGTTCAATAAAAAGCAGTGCAGTTTGTCCATTAATCTGTAAGACTTTAGATAATCACGAAATAAGATTATTGGTTTTTGACAACGAAATAACATTAGCTCAAAAAGGAAAAAGTGTATTTATTACTCGTCCTTTTTTTGCAGTTACTTCGTTTATGAGTCAAAAACCAACTGCCACCCTATTTATTGCAAAAAGTAAATCGGAGTATTTTTAATACTCCTTTCTGATAATTGCGCCAAATATACTTTTAGCCAAGAATTCATCCGAATTTTATTGTCTGTAAATCCGACGAATATTCTTGAACCTCGGTTTTTTGTTGTTTACCTAGCATATATGCATTTTTGATTCCAGTAAATATTGCAATAGCTTCAATTTTTCCTTCAAAGCCGTGTTCTAAACGAGCTCCCCAAATAACTGTGGCATTTCGGTCTACTCTTTCAGTAAGGGCTTCTCCAATCAAATTGCATTCTCCTAAGGTCATATCCGGACCACCGGTAATGTGCAATAATACTCCGGTTGCACCAGTGTAGTCAACATCAAGTAAAGAGTTTGAAAGTGTATTTTTAACTACATCATTTACTCTGTCGGTTCCTTTTGATTCTCCTACTGCAATCATTGAAACTCCACCATTACTCATAATTGCCTTTACATCAGCAAAGTCCAAGTTTACAAGTGAAGGGGTGGTGATAGTTTCAGTAATTCCTCTTACCGCTCTTGCGATGATTTCATCAGCAACTGCAAAGGCTTTGTCAATTGGTAAGTTTGGAACAATTTGAACTAATCGATTATTATCAATTACGATTATGGTGTCCGCAACTGCTTTAAGTGCTGCTAAACCCGCATCTGCTTTTTCTAATCTTGCTCTTTCAAGTGCAAATGGATAGGTAACAATGGCAATTACGATTGAACCAACTTTCTTTGCAATTTGAGCAATTACTGGTGCACTACCAGTTCCAGTTCCACCACCCATACCGCAAGTGATGAACATTAAATCAGTTTTATCCAACATTTTTTCAAGAGCATCTCTTGAAGCATCTGCTGCTTTTGCTCCCATTTCGGGATAACCGCCTGCTCCCAATCCTCGAGTAATTGATGCTCCAATTAATACTTTTTTAACATTTTCTGAAATTGTTGAAAGGTGATTTCTATCTGTATTAATTGCAATCATTTCTGCGCCCTTAATTCCTGCCTTTGACAATCTGTTAATTGAGTTGCATCCTGCTCCTCCAGTACCAACAACCACAATCTTAGGTTGTTCAAATTCGAATTCAGATGTTTTTTTCATCATTGATTTAGGCTGTGTTCTAATTGCATCAGATATTAATCCTTCCATAAATAATCAAACCGTCCTGCTGAAGTTTTGTATTGTTTGTAAAATTGTCAGCTTAAGAAATTAATTACTAAATCTTTAAAAAACGTGCATTTGGGGCATTAAATCGAATTTTGTCTTTTTATTGAGGTAAAATAACCAAATTCAATTAATTTGCTAAATTCGTTCAATGAGTGGGAATTTTATTTTACTGCCATACCAATATTTTTGCAATGGAATTAATCGGGCAGCTAGGGGTTGCCTGTTACGTCAAATCCCCTTTAGGGCGGATGAAATTCCTCGCAGAGGAAACAAATTGTTCGTGGCAGTTTTGTCACGACGTCGATGCTTCGCCTTGCGTTACGGGCCATCCGCATCAACCGAGCCAGGCCGGAAGGAGCAACTCTAACCGTGGGGGTTTCGTGCTCGCAGGGGTCGAGGCGGAGTACGGACAAAAATATGTACGAATGGTTTGTTTTCAAGACGGGGATTTCCATTGCACCTTTTAATTCAATTTTTATAATTTCCAATCCAAATGATTTTAATTTCTTTAAACAATTAACGAGTTAAAATGAAAACTTCTCAAATCATTCTCTATATTCTAATTCTGTTGTCATTAAGTTTTTCATTATTTGAACTGCTTAATCCTTCCTCGATGATTTTAGTTAATAAATCGTTAATCACAAGCAATCAATCTTCTGCACCAATAGTAAATAAAAGTAGTCAATTACAAAACACCGCCAATCCAATTGTTTCAGATATTTATGTTCCCGCAGTTGAACCGAACGGACAGGGTGTGATGATTTTAATCTCAGTAAGTAGAATATCCGGTACCGGTGGTATTGTGGTAAACGATACTAACAATTTGTCTACATTGGGTTTTACTACCC
>JAJXUZ010000052.1 GCA_021782355.1 Microcaldota archaeon
CCGATCTTTCATAGCACCTTGTTTCATTTTAGTGCCGATATGAACTCCTGATTCAAGATATTTTTCTTGTGGAACTAAAAATTCTGTCATTATGTTTCACACTCAATTGATTCCATGTCCTAAAAAGGTTACGGAATACGGTTAGTCTGAAAAGTAGATTTTAAATAAGTCTTTTCAGCCAATAATCATTTAGCCTAACTCGGATATAAATACGTTTTCAATGGAAAAGTATTCAATTAAAATGACAAACGAAGGACTACCAACTCAAATTCAAGGGGACGAACCCACAATTGAAGAAAATCATTCAATTGACGAATTAACTTCAGTTCAAAAAACACCAGATAATAAAAAGATTAAAACCGGATTTCAAGAATCCCTGCAAGAACCAGAAGTAGATCCTAAGAGAGTAATTGAAGCTGCATTATTCATTGCTAACCGTTCGTTTACTTATGCCGAACTTTCTTTGTTGGCCAAAGTGAGCGTAGCAAAAGGGAAAACGCTTGTATTACAATTACAAAAAGAATACGAGTCTGGTCCATCCGCACTTGAAGTTACTGCAGATGCTATAAATGTAGGGATGCAGGTAAAAGGTCAATATTTGGGTTCAGTTTCACACTTATCGAAAAACATCGAGATTACAAAAAAAGCATTAAAGATAATCGCACTTATTGCAAAAAAAGGCAAATTAAAACAAAGTTCGCTTCATCAGTATTTTCGCGGAGATATTTACTCTTATGTTTCAGAATTAAAAGATTTAGGTTATTTATCTAGTGAAAAATCAGGAAATACTAAAATTCTAAAACCCACTAGCAAATTTAAAGAAAACTTTCAAATTTCGCAAGAAGAAGACGTTGGGGTTGTTGCCCCAACAGATCCTGAAAAAGTCTAATTTATTGTGGAAGAATTTTTATCGTATTAGACTTAATGGTAACTGGAATTGGAACAGCTACCTCGATAAGTTCTACTGTAATTTCATCTTTTTCTTCGTTTATTCTTACTACTTTTGCTTTTTCTCCCTTGAATGGATTTGCGGTAATTTCGACCAAATCCCCTTTCTTGAGTGCAATTTGAGTTGGTTTACTTTCAAGCATTTCTGCAATTTCACTTATTTGCATTGGTTTGTTTAAAACTCCTTTAACGTGGGGTACGTTGGTGATAACTCTTTTAGCTTCGAGTTCACTTGGGCACTCTACTATCATATAGCCCTTAAGTTTTGGAGACACAATTAATGCATTTACTGGGAATTTTCCTTTTTTGATTTTTTCGTAAAGTAAATCTGCAACAATGTTTTCTTGTCCTGCAGTTACTCTGTAAGCGAATAACATATCTGAGTTCACCTTTTTTTATAAATGTTTAATTAAATTCCATTGCCTAAAAAGTAGGCAATCATTGAAATAGTAAAACCAGTAATTCCAATTACTATCATACCTAATGCAGTTATGTATGCAATTTTTTTGAATTCTTCTGGTCCCGGTTTGTGAGTTACATTAAGTACTCTTAAACTTTGATTGATAAAATTTTGAATTGGTTGAGTTATCGATTCAATTGAAAAGTTCATCTTTTATCTCCTATTAGTTTTTGCAAATTCTCTTTGCAAGTTATTTATTCTTTGTTTGTAAATTGAAAAATTATTCAAAAGTTCCTGCGCATAAATGGAGCGCAAAACATCTTTGTATTCATTATCCTTTATTGTATTTTTTGCTCGTTTAACTGCTTCTTGCGGGTTTAGCTTACTTTTAATTAATCCTGCATAAACCGTTTCTAGAGTATTTCTTGATTTGTTAGCATTTTCGTTTTCTGCTATGTTTCTGAGTTTAGCTTCAAACTCAGTTAAATTTTTTGACTTTTCGTGTTCTGAAATTAATTGCATCAATCCTTTGATGTGGTCTTGATGCCAATTTCCTTTATTTCTATCTGAAATCATTACTTTGAGTTCTTTGCAACATTGTTGAACGTAGGTTTGATTTTCGTTAAGTACGTTTTTTTCAACTTGCTTATCTGAACTTTTATTTCTAAGAATTCCTTTTTCATTCTTTAAGGTGTTGTATTTGGATTGTAATTTTGAATTTTTAAATCCAACCATTTTTTCAACCTACGAAATCTAATCCTACGTCGGCAGTAGTAGCAGCAGTTTCTTCAATCTGCCTTACTCCTGATAATACTGCTAACACTCTAATTGAATGGTCTTCTAATGAATCGTCAATTGTTGCTCCCCAAATAACGTGCGAGTTAGGTGAAATTCTGCTTGAAATAGCATTTACTGCTGCTTCTGCTTCTCCTAAGGTCATATCTGCACCACCAGTGATATTTATCAAAGCACGATTTGCTTCTCTAACATCAACGTCTAATAATGGTGATGAAAGTGCTTTTTCAGCAGCTTCTAATACTCTGTCTTTTGAATCGTTTCCAGATACTTCTCCAAGGCCAATCATTGCCGAACCACTTTTAGTAAGTATTGTTCTTAAATCTGCAAAATCAAGGTTTACTAAACCGGGTTTAGTAACTAATTCAGTAATTCCTTTTACTGCATTTGTTAATACTAAATCCGATGCTTTGAATGCTGCATTAAGTGGTAAATCTGGGACATAATAGAGTAATTTATCGTTAGGAATTGCAATTGTAGTGTCCGCTGCTCTCTTTAATTTGTCCAAACCTTCTGCTGCGTTTTCTTTTCTTTTTTTACCTTCAGAAGTAAATGGAGTAGTTACTACTCCGATACATAGCGCACCAACGTCCTTTGCAGCTTGGGCTATTACTGATGCACTTCCAGTGCCAGTTCCTCCGCCCATTCCGCAAGTTACAAAAACCATATCTGCATCAGCAAGCATTTGTCTAATTGCATCCATTGATTCGTTAGCTGCTTCTTCACCAATTTGTGGATTACTGCCTGCTCCTAATCCTCTTGTTAGTTTTTTACCCAAAAGGAGTTTTCTTTCTGCTTTTGTTTTTAACAAATGTTGTGCATCAGTATTCATAGCAAAATGTTTTGCCCCATAAATTCCAACTTCCATCATTCGGTTAATGGTGTTGCATCCACTTCCGCCAGTACCAACAACATAAATTCGTGGCATACTTTCTTGAAGAACCTGCATTAATTCTTGGTCTTCTTCTGATTCTAACTTTGGTGAATTTCTAGAATTAGTCGAACCATATGGTGGAATTGAATTTGAGCGTTCAGAGTTTTTTGAAGTGTGTCCAAAAACTTCTTCAATTGTAACAGCCATAGTAAAATCATCCTCAATTTGAGTTAAAAATTAAAATTTACAATATCCTTGGCATTTGCCTCAACTATTTTAAGTTCACAATGGTTTTTAAGCCCTTTTTTTATAACTTTTTGTAAAGTTTGGCGCCCGCTAAGCAAATTATAATTTATTATTTGGATACATAGTGCTATTAATTCTTTACATAAGAAAAGTTTTGAAAAATATATTCAAATAAAGCGAACAACTTTTAATTCAATATAGCTTAATTCTATCCGAGTGATTAGGAGATTTGACAAACACAAATTTAATGCAATTTAAAGTCAAGCCGATTGGCATAGAAATGGGACATAACGAAATAGTCTTAAATGAAGCCTCCGCTTTCGAACTTGATTTATCTATTGCTGACCGAGTTAAAATTTCATTTAATTCAAATAGTTCAACTGCAATGGTTGATATTTCAAAATCATTTGTGGCCAAAAATGAAATAGGTTTATTTCCTTCGTTGATGACTGAACTTGGTGTTAAATTTGCAGACACCGTAATTCTTGAAAGAACAAGCAGACCTCAAAGTTTAGAATATATTCGAAAAAAACTTGATGGTTTAGTTTTAAGTCAACAAGAAATTTCTCAAATTATTACCGATTTAATGTCCCAAAGTCTATCTACAACCGAGCTTGCGGCATTTATAGCTGCTGTTTATACTAAGGGGTTATCTACCGACGAAACTGCAGCTTTAACTGAAGCTATTATTAGTTCAGGTGAAATCATTGTTCCCCCTGCTTCTCCTGCTGTATCTGAACACAGTATTGGCGGTGTAGCGGGTGGAAGAGCTTCAATGATCACTGTTCCTATTCTTACTTCTTTGGGTTTTTGTGTTCCTAAAACCGCTTCTAGAGCAATTTCAAGTGCTTCGGCAACAGCAGATGTAATGGAAGTATTTTGTCCAGTAGCTTTAAGTGTAAAGAAAATATCTGAAGTATTAAAATCAGCTGGTGGTTGTATTGTTTGGGGCGGAGGAGTAAACATCGCTGCAGCAGACGATAAATTAATTCAAATTCGTAATCCATTGCATTTAGATCCTCAACCATTATTGGTGGCAAGTATTCTTGCTAAGAAAAAAGCCGAAGGCTCCAAATATGTCGTTTTAGATATCCCTGTTGGCAGAGGAGTAAAGATTGATACTGTTGAAAATGGAAGAGCTTTGGCCAGAGCATTTGAGATATTTGCTGCTAGACTAGGTATCAAAATTCTATGTACTATTTCCGATGGCAGTCAACCAATGTGCGACGAACTTGGTCCGAATTTAGAGGCAAAACAAGTCCTTACTGTTTTAATGTCAAAAGGTAAGTCCGGTAGTCCTAGATTGTTACAAAAATCTTGTGAAGAGGCCGGTGTACTTATCCATATGGTTAGGGGGGTAAGTATGGATGAAGGTTATAAAATTGCTCTTCAACAAATTGAATCTGGTAGGGCATACGAAGCATTCAAAAAAATAATAGCCGCTCAAGGCGGTAATTCTCAAATTACTCCAAACGATATTCAAGTTGGTCAATTCAAAAAGAGTTTCTATTCAAATGACGAAGGTACGGTTTCACATATTGATAACAAAGCTGCTTCAAGAATCTTAAGGGGATTAGGAGCTCCAAAAGACAAGTCAGCAGGATTAGTAATTAAGGTTCATAAAGGAGAACACGTTGTATCGGGTCAAGAAATATTTCAGATAATTGCCACCACTCAAGAGAATTTGGATTTAGGAAGTCAAGCAGTTGATTTAGGTCAACCATTAATTGAACTAACTAAAGTTGTATTTGCAATTATGTAATTTATTTATCGTTAGCCGCAGAATAATATTGTGCCATAAACGAATCTACTTTTTCTGGAGCTTGAACTTTATTTTGAATCATATATTCAAGTAATTTCTTCCTGTTTGCAATTTCTTTATCTATTTTTTCTCCTGATTGAGAAGTTGCTCTTGCTAATCTATCTCTTGTTTGAGAGGGTAAATCTGAACGAATTAATGTATCGGTTTCCGCATTGTATTTGAATAAATCATTTAATGCAACTATTTCTTCAACTTTAGACACTTCAGAAATTGCACTTATTCTTCTAATTAACCCCTTTCTTCTATCATAAAATCTTGTAATTGAAACAATCAAATCCGCTAACGGTATCCAATCTGCCGGTACGTTCATTGGAGTTCTCATCAATCTGTTTACTCCATCTCTAGGTGAATTTGCGTGTAGTGTACAAAGAGCTCCTCTTTGACCTACATTCATAGAAGTGAATAGTGATTGAGCTTCTTCTCCTCTTACTTCTCCGACAATAATTCTATCTGGTCTCATCCTCAAACAGTTTTTAACCAAGTCTGCCAAATCGGTGCCGGTGGAGCTTGTCAACGAAACCCAATTTTCTCTTGCTCCCAAATCAAGTTCTCTTGTATCTTCCATTGAAATGATTCTTTCAGATGGAGGAATAAATGCTCCTAATGAATTAAGTAATGTAGTTTTTCCAGATGCCGTTGAACCACATATTAGAATATTAAAGGGATAAAACTGCATTCCATCTATTGCTACCCACAACATAGCTGCCGCGTCTACAGACATCGTTCCTGAATTTATTAAATCAATAATTGACAATCTTTGTTGTCTATATTTTCTTAAAGTTATAACG
>JAJXUZ010000053.1 GCA_021782355.1 Microcaldota archaeon
ATGCTCTAATAATCGGTTCAACCGGAATACCAGAATCACTAGCTTTTTTCCAAGCTTGAAACGAGTCTCGGGTGATTACTCTAATTATATTGCCGGCCAATTTACCGCCAAGTGGAATCAACACACAGCCAGTTTTTGAAATATTTAATCTATAAATTGATGCATCGGGATTTGCAAGTTTTCCAAAGTTTTGATAAACAATATTAAATGCAAAAGTAGAATTGTTCATCTTATCTAATATCCGTTCTGCGTATTCGGATTGCCGTTTTAATTCATTTGAATCAAGTTCAGATAAATAAGGAAGTCCGTCAAGAAGTATGGTGATTTTATGTTCATCTGGAATTACTGGTAAAATGTGATTTGCAATCAAATTTATTTTTTCTTCATTTATGGGTTGTGAAAATAGAGTACTTAATCCATATCGATAAAATTCCGAATGGTATTGATGAGGAAGAATCGGGGCTATTTTATCAATAGCCAAATTTACTAATTTGGAATTAACATTATCAGAAAACCGATTTAATGTATTTACAATAAACTGTTCTTGATACCTTTCTGGAATTTTGTCTAAGGTATTTGTTAAAATATCTAGCATATTTTTTCGATTGATATTCGGATTTGTTACCGAATAGAGTATATTGTTATAAATCGGTTTGTGTTTGTTTTCAGGAATATTTGGCAATATATTTGTGTGAATTTCATTCCAGTATTGCTTTAAATATTCAGAATTATTTTGATTTTGTTCATTTATGGAATTTAATGTATTTAAAAAATCATCTCGGTGTTCAACCGGAACATTTGGAATTATTTCATTTGCAATAATGTTAAAATTCTCCTTTATTTTTGGAAATGAATTTCCATTATTTCTTTCTAGAAAATTCTTTAATGAAAAATTAAGGTATATTGGACGGTTTTTTTCTGGGAGTTTAGGTATAATTTTGGTGCTTACAGTATTCCAAAATTCTATTAAATCCTCTGATTTGGGTTTATAGCTTAAAGTAATCGGTAAAGTAGCATAGGTAAAATAAGCTCTGTGTTTTTCTGGAATTTTAGGCAGAATGTTGTTTGTAATTATTTGAAAAGTATTTTGAGTACTGTCGTGATTAAGAATTTTTGGCAATGAGTGTTTTAATACATTATGCCGGTCATTTGCTGGAATTTGAGGTAAAAATTTGTAAGCTAATAGGTTCCAGGTTTTATTCGTAGGTTTATGTTCAAGTATTTTTGGAAGGGTAGAAGAAAAAAATTCTTGATGTTCTTCTTTTGGAATAGATGGTAAGATTCTCTTTATAACCAATTGTCTTACCGTAATTGGCAGTTGTGCTAAACTTTTTTCTTGATTAATTGGCATTTTAACATCTGTTTATTTAATTTTTAAAAACTTAATTATTAAATCTTGTTGTTTTTAATTTCTAAACTTCCCTTTAGTTTAAATATCGAGTTTACGGTTACATAAACGTTTGACTGCTTCCGGGTCTCGATGGTCAAAGAACATAGTTGTTTTCATATCCATTTGGGCAATTGTTGACATATCTTGATTACTTAACTGAAAATCAAATACATCAAAATTCTCAGCAATTCTTTCTTTTTTAACTGATTTTGGAATTGCAATAACTTCTCTTTGAATTAACCAACGAATAATTACCTGAGCAATACTTTTATTGTATTTCATCCCAATTGAAGAGAGTGTTTCGTTTTGGAACAGTTTGTTTCTTCCTTCTGCGAAAGGAGCCCAAGATTCAATTTGAACCTTATTTTCTTTTAAAAATTGTTGTGTAGCTATTTGCTGGTTAAATGGGTTTGTTTCGATCTGATTTATCGCAGGAGTAATTTCATTATTTAAAATTAAATCCAAAATTCTATCCGGATGGAAATTAGCCACTCCAATTGCTCTAATTTTACCTTCCTTATACAGCTCTTCCATTGCTCTCCAAGAACCATAAACATCTCCATATGGTTGATGAATCAAATACAAGTTCAAATAATCTAATTGCAAGCGGGAAAGAGTTTTTTCAAATACCTTTTTCGTCTTTTCATAACCAGTATCTTGAACCCAAAGTTTAGAAGTTACAAATAACTCTTCTCTAGGAACTTTGCTTTTCTTAATGGCGTTACCAACTGCACTTTCATTTAGATATGATGCAGCAGTATCTATTGACCGATAACCAACGCCTAAAGCATTCTGTACCGAAATCTCACACTCTTCTGGATTGGTAATTTGATATACTCCAAATCCCAAAATCGGCATTTTAATTCCATTATTAAGTATTATGTTTTGCATACGCTTTCACCTACTTAAAAAATAAGTTAAGAATGTAATTACTTTTAGTTGAAACGAAGAATGATGAAATTTGTTTGGTTTTTACTTAAATTTATGAATCATATTAATAACTCTTAAAAGAATTAAAAATTGATGGAAAATCCGTTTGACCGATATGCTAGGTATGAGAATTTAAAGGTTGATTTAAAGAAAGACGGGCCCAGAACTAAAAAAGTATTAAAAATAATTTTCTCTAAGTTTGGTGATAGTAAGAACAAGGGAGTAGAAGGTGTGATTAAGACCCTGGTTCACGCCCTAGCAGAAGAAGAATTATCAAAAAAAGATAAACATTTCTTTCAAGCTTTATTATATTCAAAACCAGAACTTACCAATCCTCATTTAATTGCAGGGTTAAGGGTGAGTCACAAAACTTTAGCTGGGGGCATACAGAGAGTAAATGCCATCACACAACTTCTTGAAAGAAGACAATTTGGTAGAAACCAAAGAACTTCAAATAATTTAATTGCCGCACTTGTAAATCCTCACATATCTGAAAGGGTGGAAAGAATACTTACAAGCAAATATCACGCTAATCAGCAGACTTCAAACAATTTAATTGTTGCTCTTAAAGACCGTTTGGTAGCAGACCGAATAGAAAAAATTCTTGCAAGCAAATATCACGCTACGCAACAAACTTCCAATAATTTAATTGCTGCTCTTGTTAATCCTCAGCTATCAGATAGTGCTCAAAGAATTCTTGCAAGCAAATATCACGCTACGCAACAAACTTCCAATAATTTAATTGCAGCTTTAAAAGACCGGAAAGTAGGAGATAAAGTTGAAAGAATCCTTTCAAGCGAACATTATGCCACTCAACAAACTTCCAATAATTTAATTGCCGCACTAAAAGAAAATCAAAAAGCAGAAAGAATAGAACGAATTCTTTTAAGTGAACATTACGTTACTCAACAAAATTCAATAAATTTAATTTCTGCTCTTAAAGACCAACAAGTAAATGAAATTATAGAAAGAATTCTTTTAAGTCCGCAGTATCAAATCAGGCCGGTATTAGATTCTTTAGTAGATAAACTTGGTTCGAAAGATGAAACATTCAGAAACGAATCATTGAGAATATTGAGTAGAATTTCAAGAACAACGGAAGGAAGCAATGTCCTTAAAGAGATTTTAAGGGACGGTCAAATATCTGTATTAATTGGCGGAAATAAACGAGACTATTTACTTAAACCTGAAAGACGTCAGGCCATTGAAGCAATATTGAATGAAAACTGTAAACAAATTAATAGTAAAAAAACTTAATTAAAAGTTTTAAGCTTCTGTTAAATGTCTATTTGTAGAACTAAATTTGATTAAACCAAATTTAATCTAATTCTAATAACTTAGAATCTAATTTCTAAAAACTTAAGTTCTATGGTTTAAGGAAGATATTGGAGAAACATTGCAGCTATTTGTAATATTTTAGTTTCAATTTGTTCTAGTATGGTTGGGTCATATGGTACAACCATAATTTGACTATTCCCGATATCAGTCATAATAGCTTTTTGAATTGCTTGTGTGTCACTTGGATTAGATTGCTCTAAATTTACTATTTGTTGCAATGCACTCAATTGGATATCTATTTCATAGGTGAATGATGTTTGTGGTTCAATTGTAGATATCTGAGTTAATTTGCCGTTTGATTCAACTGCATATCCAATATAACTTACTGGTGATGAAGGATTGTATACTGCAATGTAAAATTGATTGTTGTTTCCAATCAAAGTAGTGACTACCGAAGGAAGTTGAATATTATAATTGGTTCCTGAATAATTTGCTATAAGGTTCTTGGCATCAGCTACAGTATAAGTTGATTGGGCTGTACTAAAACTAGCCAATAGAACAACTGCCAGAGGTAATAACCAAATATATTTCATTTGAGTCTTTAAAGATAATTCATTAAGTATATTTAAACTTGTTGCCCCTTTGTAATCAAAGCAGAACTAAAAGAACCCTTTATTGAAAACATCGCTAAAAGAATAATTATTAAACTCCATTAGATTCAAAAATAATTTTATGCGAATTATATCTTGGAACATTAACTCAGTGCGGGCTAGACTTCCCAGGTTGTTGGCGCTACTCAAGCGCCATGCACCAGACGTAGTATGCCTGCAAGAAACTAAGGCTTCAGACAAGGATTTTCCAGAAATACAGTTAAGCTCCGCAGGCTACTGCTCAGCCCTTTATGGACAAAACAGTTACAACGGACTGGCAATCCTGACTCGCGGAAAGCCCAGACAACAAAGCCTAATGGCGTTTTCAGAAACAGAATCTACTATTATTGAAGCTAGAAACCTGTTTGAGTTATCTGAAATAACGCGCGGATTCCCAAATGACCCGGCGTCAGGGGAAGCACGCGTAATGTCTGCTTGTGTTGGCGGCCTGCGGCTTGTAAACGCATACGTGATTAACGGGGAAGACAGAATAAGCGACAAATTCAAACTCAAGGGAATATGGATGGAAGCGTTTGGAAACTGGCTGCAAGACCTACCGGAAACACCTCCCCTACTAGTGGTAGGCGACTTCAATGTTGCGCCAGAGGATTGCGACGTTTGGAACCCCGAAGGGCTAAGAGACCGCATCCACTGCACGCCAGAAGAACGAGCTTGGCTTAAAAAACTCCAAGGAAATAGATTGCACGACATTCTAAGAACAAGGACTAAAGAAAAAATCTATACTTGGTGGCCTTACATGAGAGATGGCTTCAACCGCGACGAAGGCCTTAGGTTCGACTTAGTTTTAGGAGACCAAGCTATAACAAACAGAGTAAAGCACGTATGGGTGGATAAAAATGAACGAACGCCGGTTGAGCAAATCGAAGCACCAAGCGACCACGCACCAGTAATCATAGACTTGAGCTAAAAGATAGAATGAAAATACTTGTTACCGGAGCAAGCGGATACGTTGGAGCAAGCATTTACACAAATCTACAGAAGAAACATCAAGTAACTGGAACGTTCTACGCCAACAAC
>JAJXUZ010000005.1 GCA_021782355.1 Microcaldota archaeon
AGATAAAATGGAAAATGATTTGAGATTTAAAAATAAATTTGCAAGTCAGATGGCTAAAGGAAAACTTCTGTCTGACAAAATTATTTTGGACTTATTAAAAGAAAAACTTAAAACAATTCCAACTGGCAAACACATTATTTTAGACGGAGTGCCAAGAAACATCAAACAAATTAATCCGTTATCTAAACTGCTTGATGAACTTGGATATTCCAAAGTTTCCGCCTTACAGCTCGGCGTAGATGATTCAATTATTGTTGATAGAATTTCGGGAAGGACTGTTTGCAGTAACTGCCAGGAAGGATATCACGTAAAAAACAAACCATCTTCAAAAGGTCATTTGTGTGAAAAGTGCGGTGGAGCACTTATTACTCGACCCGACGACAATCCGGTTTCAGTAATGGAAAGACTTAAAGTATATCATCAATTAACTGAACCAGTAATAGAACATTATAGAAAACAAGGAAACTTTATAGAAGTAAACGACGATGGAAGTAAAAGCATTCAAAGAATCCATCAGGATACTATGAACACTTTAAGAAAGCAAAGGTTTCTTTAGAAATTAGGCGTTAAATGACGATATTCGCAACGTAAGACATAGTATTATAAGTAAATTTAACGTTTGTAAAATTAGTTTTGTTTTTTTTCTCTACTTTAGAAGGCTGAAGGTGATTAAAGGGAAAATTGGAAGCTAAACCCCAAAAGGAGGCAACCAATTAAGGGCAAGAAAATCGATTCCGTTTTCCCTTTAATCGAATTTTATAAAACACTTGTTTACTTTCAAATGTCTTTTAATTAAAAGGTAGTAATACACTTATAAACCTAATTAACAACTCACGGGAGTGAATTTAAGCCATTAATTTAACTTTTTAGAGGCAAAGCCACAGCTAATTTAATTTGATAAACTTGGGAAATTAAAAAAAATTACAAGTAACCTATTTTTTTGAGAAATCGTTTTGTGGGTACAGATAATTTAAGTTTTTTAATTTCTTCTTTACTAAACCATTCGGTTCTTGCACTATCATCCCCTGGACGAGCTACTCCCTTTATGGGATGGGCAAAATAATTGTGAAATTGGTAATAAATTGGTTTGTCATTTACTAATGTAACATCAGAATCAGTACTTACTTTCTTAATTAATTTAATTTTAAGACCGGTTTCTTCTTGAATTTCCCTAATGGCGCATTTTTCAAGAGTCTCGTTTGGTTCTGGCTTTCCTCCAGGAACACACCACATTTGTTCTTTGTATGGACCGCGGGATTTTACAATAAGTAATAATTTTTTTGCTGCTGGGTCTTCAACTGCAATTCCAGTTGCCACTCTTCTTTCAAGAGTATGTGGACTCATTTTAGCTCGTAAAATTACAATCCTGTTCTTTAAAGATTGTAGTGTATTGTTCATATTGTTTCCCTCAAAAATTATTTGTTTAACTGCCATTTATATTTTAGATGCTAATGCAGCTAAACGAACTGGCTGTTTTTTCCTTGATTCGGCACGATAAACCGTAATTCCCTTAAGTCCGGCATCATATGCTTGAATAAATACCGAAAGCACTTGTTCTGCCGATGCTGATGCCGGAAGGTTAACCGTTTTAGAAATTGCTTCGTCAGTAAATGATTGGAATGCTGAGCAAATCTCTATGTGGCTTGAAATTGGAATTTCTAATGCTGTTTTGAAAACTGCTTTAAGTCTTAAAGGAATTGAATTTAAATCGCGGATAGAGCCTGTTTTTTTAATATGCTCAATTGTGTGCGAATCGTTTAATTTGTTTTTAATTAATTGATTGTTTAATTCGGGATGAATTATTGATGAAGAATATAGAGAAAATACCGGTTCAATGCTGGTGGATGCATCATACAATAATGCGCTTCTGCCAGTGGGAGGAAGTGCGGTAGTATTTAGATTTCTTAACTTCCTTGTATGTTTGATTGTTTTAGATAATTCTTGCCACTGTTCTTTTGTTACGGTGTGGGTAGTTCGGGCAAACCTAGAATTGATAAATGACTCGTCATTATACTTGCAAGTTGGGTCATCATATGCTAAAAACGAACCGCGAGAAATTGCAAGTTTGTGTGATGCAAGTTTGGATGAATAATTTATTAGACTCATAATATCCATTGCAATTTCACTTGCAGTAGAACTATCATAAGGAACACCTAATTTGAAAAGCAAATCAGCAAATCCACATACACCTACTCCAATCTTTCTTCTTTGTGATGTTGTTTTTAGAGTTGCGGGGTTGGTGTAATTAGAAAGGCTAATTTCTAAAGCATTATCTAAAATTCTAGTTAAAGCAAATGTTGCTTCTTTTAATCCTTCAAAATCAATTGTAGGTTCGTTTTCATCATTTAAAGTAAATTTGCCCAAATTTAGATAACCAAAATGACAAGTTTCTCCGAATACTAAACCAACTTCCCCACAAGGAGCGACAGTTAAATATTCTCCATTGCTTTTTTCAGGATTGCTTTCTCTTACTCGGTCTATAAAAATAAGTCCGGGGTCACTGCATAAATGAGCTGCTTTTGCTGTTTGTTCAAGTACATTAAATGGATCAACTATATGACCTGATTCTTGCATATACTCTTCTCTTTTCTTTACATTTTCCATAAACTTCGAAGACACATTAAGTGAAATGTTAAATTTCCAGTCTTCATTTTCGGCATTCATTTTTGCAATGATAAAATCTTTAATCGCAGGATGTTCAATTGAGCAAGTTGCCATATTGCCAACTGGTCGGTCTTCTAAACCAGTGTTGGCATTTTCAACTGCAATTGCATTAAGTTCTTTTAGCCTTTGGGCTGGATTGTCAAATTCGTCTAAAGGAAAACCAGTTCCCATTCCATCAATATGATAATTTGAAATTATTTGGATGGTTTCGTTTCGAGTTGTTTTTGAATTAATTGGAGCAAGTGCACAGGCCGAAAGTGGTTTGTTTTTGTATCTTCCTGCATTAGTTAAAATCGGAGTACTCAATACTATTTTTCCATCATCAAGAAGAGAACCAATTTGTTTTGCAAAAACTTCTTTTTCTTCTTGTGAGGTGTTAAACGAATTTTCAACTTCTACTATTGCATTTGTTACTCGAGTAATTACGTCTGCGGGAGTTTCGTTTGATGCGGCTATTCTTCCATTTTTAAAAAGATTTTGTGATGTTTTTGTAGGATTAAACGATGATTGAAATTTTTTATTTTCCATTAATATCACATACTCCGTCAAATCATTAGTTAAATGTTTTTTCCAGCATTCCAATAATGGTCGAATAATTCATTCATAGATGTTATAAGTGGTTCGGATTCAGTCCAAATGGTAGTAAACTCAGTTGAATCTGCAAGAGTAAATGCTAGAAAATCATTATTTAAAATAGAAAAACGGATGGTGGGGACATTTATAGGATAATTTTTCACTTTAACACCCATTTTTTTATAAGTTAGTGCAATTGTTAAATTCTCTTTAGTAATATTTCCTATAAATCTGACACGAAGACCTTGGCGAATTTTTTTGCGAATTACGTGAGTAAGAATATTTGAAGGATTACTAAAACCAATAACTGCATCATAGGTTTTAATTGTTTCTTTTTCTAACGTTTCCTGAATCGTATGAAAAAGGGTTTCCCTGCCTTCAATTAAATGAATAGAGGAATCTCGGTTAGTTGGCTGATTTGCAAAGGTAGTTGCTTGAGCTAAAATTCGTTCTGCACTATCGCATTTTTTACGAGTTTGGCCAATTACATCTGAAAATGCAATGCTTGGGGAATTTACTACAAACTTTGCCGGTCTTGAAAAAATTTTTCTAACTAAATTACGATGTTGAAAGGTTTCAAGAATTTCATAAACCTTTGAAGAAGGAATTCCGGTTTTATTTGAAATGCAATTTGCGGTGCATTGGCCTTCTTCTAAAATAACCGAATAGATTTTTTTCGCATATTGGCCAGTAATGCCATATTGGTCTAGAAGCCAATTAAATTGCTCGTGCTCGTTAGGAGTCATTTAAAATCATTTAAATGTTTGAAATCGGGTTTGAAAATAATAATAATCAATAAATATTTTAGAAATTAAAATTGAATTAAATAAATACAAGGAATTAAACTAAAAATTCTTTGAGTTTACTTAAATACATCTTCTATTTTCTTAACTACAATTCCCTTATCAGTAATATCAATTGGATGAATTTCAGTTGTGTGATTGGTTCCACGCATTTTTCTAATGTAAATCGTACGAGTACTGCTTGCTCCACCTACTCCAAGAAAATTCAAAAGAATTACTCCGTCAGCAACATATTCTTCCACACCATATTTACTAAATCTTAATGCAGTGTTACTTGAAAGTGGTTGTTCGGGAACTTCAGAAGTGATTAATGCGGTTAAACCGGAACGAGATACTACATAAGCCAACTTAAGAATATTTTTTCTAATATCCGATGGATTATCTAATCTAAATGCCATTGCGGGAACCGAATCAATTACTATTCTTTTTGCACCAATGTTTCTGGCAATTGACATAATTTCTACAAACAGGCGGTCAATATCCATTTGACCGGGTAATACTGCATGCTCTTCTTCACTTGGAGAACCCGCTCGTGCACTAGTGGCATCAACAATTGCAATTTTACCAGAATCTTCTAATGCTTTTATGTTCCAGCCAAATACCGCCATATCTTCTCGAATTTTATCTGGCATTTCATCAAAAGTAACATATACGCCAGGTTCGTTTAATTCGCTTGCGCCAAAGAATAGATATTGAAGAGCAAAAATTGACTTACCAGTACCGCATCCTCCGGTAACTAATACAATTCTTCCTTGTGGAACTCCTCCACCTATAATTTCATCTACACCAAATATTCCAGTTTTAATTCTTGATAGAGCCATAAATAACGTTACTCCTCCAATGTAAATAAAACCACTGGATTGAGATTAAAATAGCTTTTCTTTTAATGTCTTTTTAATAAAAATGAGAAAAAAACAAGATTTTTCCAATAAACAAGTGGCAATTGTCGGTATTGGAAGAAATGGAAGCAGGCTTGCCGAACTACTTTTAAAATTAAAAATTAACAAACTACGATTAATTGACGGGGATGTTCTAGAAAAAAGCGATTGCGGCAAACAATGTCCTCTTTTTCTAAAATCTAAGACGCTAATTAGTAAATCAAACGAAGCAGCTAGAATTTTAAGCGATAAATACAAACAGGCAGAAATTTCCTACAACACCGATAATTTAAATTACATAAATGGAGAAAGGCTTCTTGAAAACTGCGAGTTGATTTGTGATTGTACGGATAATTGGTTGAGCAGAAATACCATCAATTTTTTAATAAATAAAAAAAATAGCAAATTAAAATCAAAATATTGGATTTATTGTGGTGCTTTAAAACAAATTGCTATGGTAAGCACGTTACAGAGAGGAAAAACGCCTTGTTGGCAGTGTTGGAATTCTTCAAAGGAAATTGATTGTCAATCTTGTTCGGTTGTAGGGTATGATGTTAAAGCAGGAGACAAAATAACAAAATTAGTTAGTGAAGAAGTAGTAAGAATTCTAAAAAACAAACAACCTAAATTTTTATTTAATTTAATTGTTTACAACTCGGAATTTAATAAATTAAATTTAATGAAATTAGAATCGTCTGCTAGATGCGAATTATGCAAAGGGAAAGACAACTATTTTAGCAAAAGAAATGTTCAAAAAAAAGAAAAAAGAATAAGCACATTATGCGGAAATAATCAATACCAAATTACAAATGGAAATTTGGCACTCGATTTTAATAAATTAGAAAAAACTATTAAAAAAAATAATGGAAAAATTGTAGATAATGTTGCAATATTCGATATTGATAAAAAAAGTCAGGCAGTGGTTTTTTCAAATGCACGAATGCTAATTAGAAGTTTTGATAGTAGACAAGCAGAGAAGATTAACGATACGTTAATGAAAATTTTCAAGCGAGGTAAGGGAGTTGCACCCCTCTGATTCGATATCCGCAAAGCGAAATGTTCTGCAGTCGAACGCATAGCTGCTCTGCCAACCTCGCATAAAGATAGATAATTGGACAAAAAGGATTAATACGTTTATTTAAAAGCAGAAAACAGAAACTGGAACGACCCCAGAAGATAATAACCCCCACGGTTTCTTTTGGGGTCGTTCAACCCACTTTACCAAACACAGAAGTAAATTGATAGTATAACAACGAAAATAAAAAGCTTACTTAACAGGGTTTCCAGCAAAATTAATTACAAAAAAACAAGATTTTAATGAAAGCGGGCCCGGGGGGATTTGGACCCCCGACATTTCGATTGCCCCAAAAATCAAAATCCCAAAAAGGAAATTGTTAATTTAAGAGTCGAACGCTCTAGCCAAACTGAGCTACGGGCCCATCAATATTCTTACAAATATACGGGAGGCAATAAGATTTAAACACTTATTCAAAGAAAATACATTTATAAAAAATGATAACTACCCTAAGGCTTTCACATAGAATTGAAAGAGATAAGCGGATAAGCACTCATTGCGCTCTAGTATCTAGAGCTTTGGGAGCAGATAAACTAATTTTTACCGGTCAGAATGATTCTTCAATGATTAAAAGTGTAGAATCAGTAGTGAATAGATGGGGAGGAAATTTTCAAATAGAATATAGCTCTAGCTGGAAAAAAACTATAAAAAGTTTTGAGGGCATAAAGGTTCATTTGACAGTATATGGAATGCCAGTTGAAAAGGAAATTCAAAAAATTAGAAACGCAACTAAACAAAAAGATATGATGATTATAATTGGAAGTGCCAAGGTTCCTCCTCAAGTTTATCAATTAAGCGATTACAATATTTCAATTGCAAATCAACCCCATAGTGAAGTTGCTGCATTGGCAATTTTCCTTCACGAATATTTTGAAGGTAAGGAATTGAATAAAACATTTTCAGAAGAAAAAATAAAAGTAATTCCAAGTGAAAGGGGTAAAAATGTTAAAAATTCGCAGGAATTACCCCAGTAGTATTTAAATAAGTTGATACGTTCTTAAATCGTGTATTGTTTTAATTAAAAACAATTTGCTAAACGTGGAACCAAATGCCATCAAAAACAAAACCAAAAACCCAAACAAAAAAACCCAACAACAATATCGCAAAAACCAATAAGAAAGAATCTAAAGAGCAGTTTGATTTGTTTGTTCAAGAAGTATGCGGCCCAAAAGGATTGAAAATAGTCAAATCCATTGGCGAAGGAGCTACTGAAGAATTTATTGAAAAAGGCACTAAATTAAAATTATCAGAAATTAGAAACGTTTTAAATGTTTTAAACAATCACGGAATCGTCGAATATAATCGCGAGAAAAATATGAACACCGGCTGGTTTACTTATACTTGGAGAGTAAATATGAACCGAGCAATGCAGAATTTGCTTGCTAAAAAGAAAAAAGAATGTGAAGTTTTGCGAAATCAGTTGAAAAACTCAGGAGATACTGCAGTTATTTACAAGTGTCCAAAAGGATGCGCTACGATGTTTTTTGACCAAGCTGAAAAATCCGACTTTAACTGCCCATCTTGTACAGCAAAGCTAAAGTTCTCAGACGGAACTAGACAAGTTAAAGAAATGGAAACTAAACTTTATGCAATTGAAAAAATCTTGAGTAATCAAGCAGATTTTATTTCTAGTCAAAACAAACCAGAATAATTTCCTCTTGGCTGCAAATAAAGGTTTATAACTAAATTGCCATACTAGATTACTTTACATTTTATAGCGGGGTAGGGTAGCCAGGAGTGCCCGCTGGGCTCATAACCCGGAGAACGGAAGTTCAAATAAAACTTCTATAAGTGAAGTTTTTGAAATTCTTCCCCCCGCTATTTTTTACTTCAAATAATGATAAGAAAACACGTGTTTTTTTGTCTGGTTGCCTTGACTTTTTTTATCCTGATTTTGAGCTTTCTTTGAAGTTTCTTCTAAAATAAATTTTGAAGGCATTTTGGAATTTACTAAAACAGAATCAGAAATAGATAGAATATTTTGAAATGGAATTGTTTTCTCTGAGATTTGTTTGATAAAATCTGTTTTATTTTTAAATTCAAAAGAAGATAAGCATACTCTGGCAACTGTTCCTTGCTCTAAATCAAAAATTACATCATATACTTTTCCTAACCTTACTCCCTTATCAGAAAAAACATCCTTTGACAATAGTTCGGACAATTTATACAAGGTAATTATAACCCCTTAAAAATTTTAATCCACCCTAAGTTCAACTGTTTTTTTTACTTCGTTTAACATATGACTATAATCTTGATAGTGAGAAAGTGCATAAATTGAAACTGGATACATTCCTTTTTGAGTACGTATTGTTCCATAAATTCTTAACTTAAATTGTTTGACTGTTTTTGGCTCCATTTGACCTAAGTGCATTTCTTTTTTTTGGCTAATGGCGCTTTGTTCGAACCCTAATCCGCGTGGCACGTTAATTAAAATAGAAGTAAGAACGGACTCTGTTGAGTTGTTAGATACTGAAATTTCCAAATCAACAAAATCGGAAGTGTTTGCAGGAATACGGTAAGGATGGAGTTCGGCCCTTAGAGTATAAGTTGTTTTTGATTCAGTAGGTTTTTTTGCAAAAATATCAAAAAATGACAATTAAAAACACCTCAAAGAAATAATTGAAATCATGACTCACATTATTTGCGTAGAGTAATAATTTAACATTATTGCCCGGAAGGGTAATTTAATAAGAAAGTTAGAAAATTATCTTTTATACAAATAATAAGTTAATTTTAAGAAATATGAAAAAAAATCATAATTAAATTGTTTTATTCTAAAAATTTAAAGAGGTAAAAATACAAAACAATATAAACAATGTTACGTAAATTAATCAATGGACACCTACGAGCATAAAATTAAAAATTCAAGTGTAATATTTATAATTTTTTCAACAATTTTTTTTCTATTTATTACAGGTTTTTCAAATGCCGCTTCTTCGTCGTTTTGTCCATTAAATACTTCGACTTCCTATCTCTTTGCTCCGGCATCGGCAGGTTCGTTTAATTCCAGCTCCAATGTTTTTGGCTCCTCAATATCATTAACTCCGTCTCTTGTTTGTTCGGAATATTTGCCTGCAAATAATTTAAACATAACTGGAAATTATTTTTCCAATCCCACAATAATTGACCACAATCAACCTGCACAATTAGGAAATGTTGTTTGGCAATATTATCAAGACCCATACGTAGGAAACCCCCTCACCTTACCTATTGCAAACATAGAAATGCAAAATGATACTTACGATAGTTCATTAAATGGAAATAATGGCACCCTTGTAGGAACAGCTAATTTTACTAGCGGTTCGAATTGTCATTTTGGTGATTGTTTATATTCAAATTACACCGGAGGAATAGTCATCTACAATTCTTCTTTGTTAAACACTTCGTCCTCTTTTACAGTTAATTTTTGGGCAGATGCATCAAGTTTTACAACTGGAAATACTTGGTATTACCCAGTAGGAGATTTGAGTAGTACTGGGGCGGGAACATACTATTCAAACGGAGATAAATTCTTTAATTTTAGTGGGTTTGAATTTGGTTTTGTAGGTTCAAGTCCAAAATATTCGTTAATTAATTGCTCGGATAAAGGAATTGGAAATGATACTTCAGGAGAATTGTTCGCCTGGGATGGAACATTTAACACTAATTCTTCGATGTCTCAAGGAGATGCTTGTGGACCAATAGTAAGTACAAATGTTTGGAATATGTACACTATAACTTACAATGGTTCGTTTACTTCAATTTACTTAAACGGAACACTTGAAGATTCCGTACCTATGTACATCAACGTAAGTGATGGACAAAACTTAACTTTCGGTAAAAGTAATGATGGTTACTTTGACGGATATATTGAAATGGGAAGTGTGTTCAACCAACCTTTAACTTCAAGTCAAGTTAGTCAGCTTTACAGCGAAGAAAATACCGGAATATTTAACAACGATACTAGAGTACAAATGCAGTTTAGAACTGAAAACTATACCTTTAATGATAGTGGATTGGTATTGTGGTGGGATTTGGGTCAATCGACAACTAATGAAACTCAACTTGGAACCACTTTGGATTTGAGTGGAAATTCAAATAATGGAATTTTGCAAGGTTCACCAATCAACAATACACTTTATACTATTGGAGATTCTATTACCTCTGGTTTTTCCTGTACACCAAGAGGAAATGATTACCAAATCGGTTTGGATTCTTTAATGGGGTCGGATGCGTATTATCACGTACACGCAACTGAAGGTTTCAATTGCAGTTCGGTGTTAAACTACTATGAACAATATGTTCCGGCTGGAAATAATGTCACTGTTATTTCTCTTTGCGGATTAAATGATTTGAACATTTATAACGACAATAATACAGAAGTAGAAAACGCAATTGCTGCAATTTACAATTACTCGGTTTACAACAACAATACCTTGATACTTAACACTCTTCCACCAGATTACTACAAACCTACGCAATGTACAAGTAATATTACTTCAATAAACATTTGGCTAAGAAATTACACTTCCTTTTATGGAATTCCGTTATTTGACCTTTACAATTATATGGGAGGAGGAACTGCTTGTTCCACTCCAGCACCATATTTCTGTTCAGATAATGAACATTTCACCCCAATTGGAGACGGATACTGGGCAACCGGACTTTGGAAAGATATGTTTAATTCCACCATTTGGAATCAGACCAAACCTTCAGTAGGAACCGGAGGACCTTTTGGAAGTTATCTAAATTTTGACGGCGGAGTGAATAATCAAACAGTATTCATCAGAAATGACACGTCATTGAATATATTCAATAAAAATAGTACAACTTATAGTAATTTTTCAATTGAAATCTGGCTTAATCCATTAAACTACTCCACCCCAGCAACCAGTGGAGCAATTCTTGGTGGAAATAGCGTAGAATATTTCTTTGCAAATTTAGCTAAAAATGTAAATGGCCCGTCAAATGGAACAGCAATAGGAATTGACTTAAACTACACCGGTCAGAACTGCGTAGCTGGAAATCTTTTAGTTTTTAACGGAACGTTAAACAATTCAGGAGTATGGTGCGGAGGAAATGTTACTTTTGGTCAATGGAGTCAAATAACATTAGAATCAAATGGCACTAACTTAAATGTCACATTAAATGGCACATTAATTGGAAACTCTGTACCAATCCAATTCGTTAATGAAGCGGGTCCTTTGTTTGTAGGTTCTTGGTATAATGTAAGTTCTTTGGATGGTGCCCCCGACCTTGCAACTAACTTCTCAACTGTTGCGTGGAATTACTTTAATGGTTCAATTGCTCAATTAAAAATTTGGAATAGAACGTTAAGTCTTTCTGAAGTTGATTCATTATACAATAATGGAAATCCAACTGGAGTTAATGGAATTCAAGGAAATTGGAGTAACTGGACATCTTTATCCACTCAAACTAACAATTACCCCATTAACACCTTTGCCAAAATAGTGCAGTACAATTCTGTTCTTTCTTCAGATAACCTCTATTTTTCACCTTATTTGGTTTCAACATCTTATTCGGTAGGCCCCATTCCAGTCACTAACATTACCTACAATACCACTACCGCAGGTCAAATTGCAGGTTTTATTATGAATTGGTCAGATAGCAATTTATCAAATTACACATTTTCATTAGATAGCGGTAATGGAACTTTTGTAAATTACACAACAGAAAACTTCACCAGCAATAATCAATCATCATACGACATTCAACTTAACTCAACTGGTAATTCGACAGTTAGATTTTTGTTTTATGCCACTGATTCGTTAGGATTTACTGTTCAGGGAGCAACTCAACAATTTACCACTCCAATAATTCAACAAAATTCAGGTGGCTCAACATCGACTTATTATGGTGGAGGAGCAGTAACCGATTTTAATAGTAATCCATATTGTGGAGATGGTATCTGCCAAACAAACATTGGTGAAAATTGCAATACCTGTCCAAAGGATTGCGGTGTTTGTTCAAATGTAACAAACTCAAATGTTACTACAAATAATACAACTGCATCTAATCAAACTAACAATAGCTCAAGTGGTTCAACTTCCAGTCGAACTCAAGGACAAAGTGGAGGCACCCGGCCCACTTCCACTAATACGGCAAGTGCAAGCAATAACAACAATTCAACCACTCAAGTAAACACTTCATCGACAAATAACAATAATGTTCAACAAACCCAGAAACAACCAGCAAGTAATTTGAATGTGGGAACTATTGGTGGTTTGAATGTTAATTCAACTGCAGAAGTTGCAGTTTTCTTAGTGATTTTGGTTGCAGGAATGTGGTTTTTCTTAATTAAACACTAAATGGGTTTGTTTGCCCATTTTTGCCACCAGTTAGAATAAGAAAACAAAGTGTTGCTAAATGAAGAACTTAATTTGAACTTGGTTTTCTTGCCTTCTTCTTTTTCAATTAAACCTGAACGTTGCAAACTTAAACATAAGAGATAGAGTGAACTTTTTTTTGCATTCATTTTTTCAACTAATTCGGTAAAGGTTAGGTCTTCTTCTTTAAGTATTTCGAGAATTTTAACTGCCATGTCTCGTTTAACTGGCGAATAAGAAAACAAATTAGTAATAAAATCAAATAAAGTAAACTGACCTAATGCTACTTTTTTATCATCCGAACCGTTTACTCTAAAATAAGCATACGCTTGCTTTTTCTGGGTTTGATAATGTAACCTTGTTGCACCAGTTCTTGCCAATTTTTAAAACCCCTTTTCTAAAATTTAAAGGCCCGACCCCCCTCACTTCCACTATTAATTTGATGGTTGGTCGGGACCTAAAAATTAAAAGTTGGTTTTATTTAAATTTTCCTAAAATTCCTACCGGCATACTCAAAAGGAGTATTATCTGATTGTGCCAATCTTTCTTCAATTCTAAGCAATTGGTTGTATTTTGCCGTTCTTTCTGCACGTGCAGGAGCTCCAGACTTAATTTGTCTTGAATTTATACCTACTGCCAATTCAGAAATAAATGGGTCTTCGGTTTCTCCTGACCGATGAGATACCATTACCGACCAGTTGTTTTTGTGTGCTAGTTTTGACGCATTTAATGACTGGCTTACCGTACCTGCCTGATTTACTTTTAATAACAAAGCATTGCAAGCTTTTGCATCAAGTGCTTTTTGAACAAGATGTTCGTTTGTACACAAAATATCATCGCCAACAATTTGGACTTTATTTCCAATTTGTGAGGTTAGATGATTAAAACCAACCATATCATTTTCTTCAAATGGATCTTCAAGAGAAATTATTGGGTAATCCTTTGTCATTTTCTTATATACTTCAGCAAGTTCCATTGTGGAAAGTTGTTTGTTTGAAACCATATATTTCCCATCGGCAAAAAACGATGTTGCTGCAGCATCAATTGCTAAGGAAATTTTGTCCTTCAATCCGATTTGTTCAGCTGCCATTAAAATTAATTCCAATGGTTTAAATACATCTCCTTCAGGTAATGCAAAACCACCTTCATCTCCTACATTAGTGGATGTTGGTCCATACTTCTTTGCTAGAATTTGTTTTAATGTATGGTAAATTTCACTTCCGTATTCAAGTGCTTGGGAAAAAGATTCTGCTCCAGTTGGAACTAACATATATTCTTGAATTGCAAGATTGTTTCCTGCGTGTTTACCACCATTAATGATATTGAAAAATGGCACGGGTAAAATATATTTTTCATTTGGACAATACATTTCGTGCATCCATTGATGAAATGGTTGATTTTTTTCACTTGCATAATGTTTTGAACCTGCAATACTTAATGCAGTAGTGGTGTTTCCGCCTAATCGATTGTTTTTGTTTTCAGATATAATCCAAGCTTCGTATTCTTGCCAGTTACCATTGAATTGCTTGACTTTTTGATTTAATTCTCCATTTACTAACTTTACATTTTCCATAACTGACTTTCCAAAATAACTTTTTCCACCATCTCTTTTTTCAATTGCTTCGTTTGCTCCGGTGGAAGCTCCTGCTGGTGCGTGACCTATTGAAATTCCATTTTTACCCTTCATTTCAATTTCAATTGTTGGGTTTCCTCTTGAATCCAAAATTTGTCTTGCATGTAAGTCCATTTTTTTTCGCCTCAAACTATATTTCTAGTTGATTTTTTTGAAGAGTTTTGTTTTTAATTATTTTAATTTCAATTTCTTTTCCGTTTCTATCATAAGCCTTTGTGGTTTGATGAACGTAAGGGAAACCTGCAATTAAGTGAATTGGTTGGTTTTTGGCAAAAAAAGCCAAATCTTGTAATGAAGGAATAGGAACTCCAGAAGGATGAGAATGAAATGTTGCTATTGTTTCCATTGCAACAGGCAATAAATATGGATTAAAAGAAGAGGAATGAAAATCGGATTGACTAAGTGGAGCGATAATCAAATCTTCTAAAGTGTAAGTTTCAGTTTCTTTATCAAAACTACCCGTAAATAAAGAAATGAATTCTTTTGGATGAATATTTTGACTTGCCACAAGGGCACTGTCAATTGCTCTTTTTTCGATTAATATTATCATTTTATTTTTCACAATAAACAAAGCCTAACTAAACACTTTAATTTTAAACGAAATAATTTAAATAATAAATAATATTAAACCGGTGAAAAAACCAAAATGCTTAGCAAATTAGAAATACTAAAAGAAATTAAAAATAAAAATATTCAAATTACGCCCTTTAATTTCAATAATTTCGGACCAGTTTCAGTTGATTTGACTCTATCAGATACATTTAGGGTATTTACTACTTCTAAAAAAGCCTACAAAGTAAGTGAAAACACCGACGTTGACTTATTTTCAAAAAAAATTAAACTAACAAAAGGAAAAACACTAAAAATCAAACCAAAAGAGTTAGTTTTAGGCTCCACCCTTGAAAAAATTACTCTTTCAAAAAATATTGTTGGCCGATTAACTGGTAGAAGCAGGTTTGCAAGATTGGGTTTAGCAGTTCACGTTAGTTCGGATTTAGTTCAACCTGGAGTAGATAATGTTCAAGTTCTTGAAATTGTAAATAACTCTCCTTATGTTTTAGAACTCATTCCAAATGAAAAAATATGCCAGATTACCTTTGAAAAAATAACCAATCCTTCTGCTGTTTACTCGGGTAAGTTTGCAAAACAAACCCAGCCGTAAATTTTAAGCCACCAAACCCCCTCAAATAATAGTGGAAGTGAGGGGGGTCGGTCCCCTTTCCCTTAATCTTTAAAATGGCAAAATTTTACTAAAATCCAATTCCTTTCCAAACCTATATAATAACGAAGGAAACAAAATTTAGTTTGTGACTATTTTTGAATGCAAATCTTGTCGTTTTAGATTCCAATCAAGCGAATCTAAGAAGTGTCCTCGTTGCGACTCCCAAGAAGTTTTTGAGTACGTAAGTAGGTCCCAAACCGAATCAAGCAACCCAACCAACCCTTCTACTTCCAAGGTAATTAGGGAAGGAAAAGAAGGCTGGAGAGATTTTCATAACAATAGTCAAACTTCCACCTGTCCAGAATGTGGTGGAACTAACTTTGATTTAAACTGGAAAAGAAAAGAAAAAACCTGTAAAAAATGCGGTGCAGTTTTTTCATTGCCAAGAAGATTTGCTTAATTGACAATTTAGTTAAATCTAACAAAATTATTTTTATAAACTTAAAATTAAGCATATTTTTAGTATTAGACTAATTTTTCAACCAACAAAGTTAATGAAATTTTTAGGTAATAGAAATAGACGTTTAAAACACCTAAAAAATAAAACGAGTTAAAACTATTTAAAAAATTAAAAAGCTCTAAAAGTAAAAACTCCTCAATAAATAATTTAAAAAAATTAATTGAAGTTTAAGCTTTTTCTTTTAAGATAGCATTCCAGCCGATATTTTCAACGTTGTCAGAGTCGTGAACAAAAAAGACATGTTGACATCGAAAATGTGCAGCTAAACGTTTCCAATTTGCTGGCATATTTTGAGCCTGATTAACCACCAAAGGCTTCATTTCTGCTGGAAAAGCAATTCCTACAATATCGGCATCAGACAATCTATCTGTTAAAAATAATAATTCTCCAAGTGCTTCTGCAAAATTCGAGAATTCTCCGCCCTTTCCTCTAATTACTACGAACAATTTCTTTTTGTTTTTAGCGTGTCTTAAAATTGAAATGCATTCAATTGCAGTGCATCTTACGCCAAGTTTTTTCCACTCGGCTCTGCTTGCAAACCAAGCCATTAATGGTTCTCCTACTAAAACGTAGTCGTCCATTTTTTTGTCTTTTCTAAAAGAAGTCATCCATCTTCTATTGAGTGGTTTGGTATTTGAGGAAAAATTCAACTTTCTCCCTCCATTAGAGTAAAAGCGATTTTTAATGATTTTATTAAGTATATTTATATGATTATTCAAGCTAATAAACGTTTTTTTAAAGAAATAAATCAAGTTAAAAAATAAAAGCAATTTTAAGAGTATGATTCTACTTTTTAGCTTCTTGATGCAATTTAATTGCTCTTAAATATTCTGATGCAGCCCAAGAAAGCCCAACCGGTCCATTTGCAGGAACAAATTCGTTTTTATCGATCTGTTCCACAAACTTGTTTGCGTGTGGAATTCTTTTAACCAATTCCAAATTAATTTTTGACTTGTTTATGCAATAATTATACAAATTCACACTATTCATTTTCTTTGAATTCATTGCAGCCAAACTATATGCACTTGAAAGTAAACAAGTTCCCATTGGCCAAGGTCTTCCAATTCCACTTGCTCCTACAATTTCACCATTCCAAAAGTCCCCATCATATCTAATTGGGGCGGCACCAGAACCAACCTTTACCATCAATTCATTTTCAAAAACAAACAAAGAATTTAATTGATTTAACAAAAACTTTTCATTATTTTTTGCAACTGATGTGTAATTTAATATCACTAAACCCAAAATTACTTCTAAATCCATAATTGGCTCTTCTGGACTTTTTACATAAGCATTCATTGGTTTATTGTAAAATCCGGTTAAACTTTCAATTAATTTATTTTTAATTTTAAAATGATTAGGGCTTAATTTTTCATTCTCAAACAATACCTCTGCGCATTCTAATCCCCAAATCAAAGCTGATGTGGTGTAAAAAAAATATCCTCTTTTTTGTTCCCAAACATCGGTGGCGGTATTTTCCTTTTCAATATACTTTATCAAATTTAAGTAATGTAGGTAAATTGTTTGATTTAATTTGTCATTTAATTTATTTTTTGGAAGTTTACTTGCACCTACCAACATTAATGCATCTTGGTCAATTTGATAATTTCCGTGACTATTGGTCCAACCAAATTCATCAGGTTTTCCGTCAAATTCATATCTTTGATAAAACAATCCAGCATCATTTAATTGTAATTTGCAAACAGCTTCAATCGAATCGTATGCTTTTTGAGGTTCGTAATCTATCCATTCAAGAGCGCATAGAATTGCATCTCTAGGCCAAACGTGCAAATATTCTCGATGCCCATTTGATACTGGTCCCGAGGTTGCTGCGGCTATTCCAGATTCAGTAACGTTATTTTTTATTACTTGTAGTGCTTCGATTAACAATTTATCACCAACTTGTAACTATTATTTAGTAGTTACTTAATTAAATAGTTAACTGTTTGCCAAATTGGTTTTAAAACACTTTAAAAACAGGTAAGAGGGGAAGGTTCCCTTCCCCTTCAAAAACAGACGAATTATTTTTATTGGCTTGCCAATCCTTTCTTTTTGACGAATGCCCAGATTTTTTTGGTCATATCACTTGGAGTAATTGCGGTAGTACCGAAAACTTCTCCTAAAGTAACTTCTTTAGCTTTTCCAAAATTGATGGTGTATCCACCAAAAGGTTTTCTTGCTGCTGCCATTTTTATATTTCCTCTCCAATCAGGTAATCAAATGTTTTTTTGGTTTATAAAAACATATTGCAAATTTTTTAGGTTTGCAAGAAATCCTGATTCCATTCAATAACGCTAAGCGTATTAAAAACCATTCGCTTAGACGGAAAAATACAAATTTAATCTATTTTTTTTACCGGCAATGCGGTGTTCGCCTGTTGTTTTTAAGTCATTTGAATTTATTTTTTTTGGGTTGAACACAGTTACAATTTAAATTGGGGTGAAACAACAAAAGGAGAAAAAAAATGATTGATGAAGAAATAACTCATTGGTATAAAGACGAAAAAGGAGAAATCCACAGAACCGGTTTAAGAATAGAAACCGAACCCGCCTCTATGAACCGCGGGTTTCCAAAAGATGGAGTAATGGTGCTTAGAATATGCGCTACTGAAGGTTCTCACGCGTTTAGATTAAGTCCAGATGAAGCTTTAAGATTAGGAACTATGTTGCTCGCACTTTCGCGCGAGCAGTTGTTAGCAAAAAGAGCGTTATGGCAGCAACTCGAAGATTAGCTGCCTTAACTCTTATTTTCAATTTATTCTGACAATACTATTCCTATTCCGCTTGGAATGGTAGTTTGATTTCCTGCTCTTATTCCCGCTACAAATTTTGCTCCTTTGCCGTTTGCTGCATCAAGCAATCTTTGTGTAACAATTCCATCTAATACTACGGAATGTGCTCCATTTGTGGTATTTAACGAAGTCATCACATCCCTTATTGGAACTTCTGCTAATACTGAGCCCGAATCGTTGTATATTCTTGCTTTCAAACTTCCTTCCAATTCTTTTAATGCAGTTTTAAGTCTCTGTTCAACTTCAGCTGGCACCGGAGTATGAACAACTGCTTGTGGTTCAGGAACTGGTATGGGGGCCGGTCTTACTGCTGGTGTTCTTTCAATAACTTGAGGTTCCCTTCTTTCTACCATTCTGTTTGGTACTGGTTTTTCGTGTCTTTCGAAATTTGCACTTCTTGTTCTTTCTCTTGATTCTCTTCGTCCTTCAAATTTTGGTTCCATACCAAATCCTGCAATTCCTGCTGGAGCCTGTTCCATTCTTTCTGGACTTCCTGCTACATTATTTGATGTCGCTCCGTTTGAAGAAGATGATACTTGTTCAATTGGCACCTTTCTTCTAAGACATTGAATAATTTCTTTTCTTGAAAGTTCTTCTACTTCGTGACCAACCGGAGCTCTTGCAACATAGTCTAATTCAGAGGCATTCATTAATTCTTTAAGAATAATGTCTCCTCCTCGGTCTCCGTCTAAAAATGCAGTTGCTTGTTTCTTTTTGATAAGTTCAGCAATTCCTTTTCCAACTCTTGCTCCGCCGATAGCAACAACGTTAGTGATTCCATTTCTAAGCAAATTAATTACGTCTGCTCTTCCTTCTACTACAATTATTTCTTCGGTGCTATCAATTGCTGGTCCAGCTGATAAATTGTCTGGTCCATACGAAACAACTTCAGAAACTTTAAGTTCTTCTCTAACCATCTCTGCCAATTCTTTACTTTCTGGCATTTCTCCGGTTACTAAGTTTTTAAGTAAGTCTCTTGCACGACCCAATACCTGTTTTCTTTTAAGGTTTCTAGTATCTTCAATTCTTTGAACAGAAATTTTAGCATCACAAGGACCTACTCTATCAACTACTTCTAAAGCAGCTGCAAGAATACTGGTTTCTACCATATCTAAGGAAGAAGGCACGGTAACCGTTCCGATACATTTTCCTCCTCTTACCTGAGTGTCAACTTCTATTCTTCCAATTCTTCCATTTTTTTGAAGTTCTCTTAAATCTAATTCGTCTCCCAAAAGTCCTTCGGTTTGTCCAAAAACAGCACCAACAATGTCTGGTTTTTCTACAATTCCATCTACTTCTAAGTTTGCTCTAATCAAATACTTTACAATTTCAACATAAGTTTTTCCCATAAATTTCACCTTATCTGTAACACCAGACCCTAAAAAACACCCATTCGTTTACTCGTTATTTTTTTCTTATTTCGAATGGTGGTTGTTTTTGGGTCTTTGTTTTTTTTTAAATATTTTTCGTGTTTTTTCAATTCGCAAAACGTATTTGAATAATTAAACAAAAAATTTCAAACCAAATCAAAAAACAAACCTTTCGTTTATTATTTACAATAATCTCAAGTGATTGTTGTTTGTTTGCTGTTTTAGCTTTTTTGCCACCCTTTGCGCTTTCTTTCACAAATTGTTCAACAAGCATTTTTGATAAAACCACACTTTATGGTTCAAAGGCTTGTGAGGTGGAAATAATTGCAGATTAATGTTGTCTGCAAATCAGGTCATATAATGAGGGGGATATGCTAACTAAATCGTGTTCGCTTACCATTCCGATTATTTCGCTATTGTTTGTAACTATTAATCTTCTAATTTGCTTATTGCCCATTATCGAGGCCGCTTCTGCGATGTCTGCATCTTTTGTAATTGTCATTAGGGGCTTTGAAGCTATTTGCCCTACGTTAATTTGTAAATTGTTCAAAGCAACTGCTCTATAAACAATGTCTTTTCCGGTCACGATTCCATAAACCTTTTCAGAAGCATCAAATACTAATAAACTGCCTATATTTTGCTCCTTCATTTTTTTTGCAGCATCAATTACAGAAGTGGTTTCACTAATTTTAGTCAATTGAATTTTCATACATTCTCCGACTTTTATGCCTGTTTCCACTATTATCTATTATGTTGGGTTTACTATAAATAGTTAATTAGAAGTGTCGTAAACCATTTCGTCAGTAAAACTGGCACTTTTTTGCCATTTTTTCCTAATTCCGATTTATTTAAACTACTTGTCCGACTTAATTATTTTACTTATGAAAAATTCCTCCGAGCACCTTCGCCCCATAAAACCCCACACCCAACCAAACTGGGTGAAATTTGTTTTAATTGCACTTTTATTTTCTTTTACCTTTTTTTTGAGCAATTACTATTTCAATCCACCATATAATATTCAATCAATTTCAGTTGAAGGGGTAAATGGAATTCCCATTACAAATACTTCGGTAAACTTAGAGTTTTTTGGTAATTTGCCATGGCAAGTCTATTTAACTGCGCAAACAGACCAATATGGCGTGGCAAAGTTTGACTCGGTTCCAACTGGCAACTATTCTGTTTTAATTTCAGCTCCAACTGGCTATGAAAGTTATCAAGGGAGCCAGTCCACCAACCCCGCACTTTTCTGGCCAATTTTCCTAAGAAAAAACAATTAGTTTTCAACCACTTATTTTTAATTTACAACAGTCTAACGGAATATTATGGTTATTTTTAAATACAAAAAAGGAGCACACTTTGAAAGAGAACTTTCAAAAGAACTTGAAAAAGTAGGATTTAAGGTAATTCGTGCAGCTGGAAGCGGGTCTGACGGAACATCTCCCGATCTAATTGCATTAAAAACAACTAAAAAATTCGCATTTGAGTGTAAAGCACACGAACAATCCATCTATTTAGAAAAACAAAAAATAGCCCAATATGTTGATTTTGAAAATTCAACCGGACTTCCCGTTTATATTGCCTGGAAAGTAAATAGGCAGTCTTGGAAATTTTTCCCACTTTCGTTTTTAAGAGAAACAGAAAAAAGTTTCGTAATTTCTGAAAATGATATGGCTGCGGGACTTGATTTTGACTACTTAACCAATTAGTTTTGTGTTGATGGTTATGCTAACTTTGTCTACCTTTCAGTTAAACTTTAATTATTTAAGTCCAGTTTGCATAAATTTTTTAATTAAATATGAAAAATCACTTAGAAAAAGTTGAAAATTATTTATCAGATGGTTTGCTGTTTGCCAAAATATTAGAGGATAGTGCTAAATTTGCTCTAAGGCGCGCGTTTGGCCGCATTAACAGTTCAAAAATTAACATAATTTTAGTTGATTTAGACGGAACGCTCATAAATTCAAACAGTCCACTTGATGCTCTCGCTTTAAAATTTGGAGCAACAAAGGCAAATAAAATTTTTAATGATATTTTAACTGACTTTAAAGCAGGAAAATCTGATTTTGATCAAACCGTTTACTTTACCAATCTTGCAGTTAGCAATGCCAAATTAAAAAAGAGTGATTGGGAAAATCTCCTAGATTTTTATCTTCACAATGGTAAAATTTCCGTTCATTTGCTTGCAGCATTAAAAATTGCCAAATCAAAAAAAGTAAAAGTAATCATAGCTACTAGAAGCAGCTTAGTTTTTGCAAAAACAGTTTCAGATAGATTGGGGTTTGACGGTGCAATTGGTACTTATATTTCTGAAAAAAACCATCCTTATATAATTGGCTCTAAAAACGCAACTAGCCCAAAATTTAAAATTTACACTAAATTAGGTAAACTTTCCTCAATGTTTAAACAACATAAAAATTTTGATTTCTCAAAAATAGCAGTTATTAGTAATGACGCAATGGATAGTCAAGAACTCGCATCAAGTGGATTAGGAATACTGCTTACTCATAAAAATAAACCAAGCCCGGTTGAAAAATTAGCAAGAACATTCGAATTATATGATTTATTATTAAAAGAGGGTGTGGGCTTAGAAAAAAAACTTCTAAAAGCAATTTAAATTTAAAGGTAATTTTTTACCGGCAAACCACTTAGGTTCATCATTTATATACTCAAAGTCTGCTACTATCAAACAAACCTCATCCAAACAATTAATGTTTGAGACAGGTTCAAAAAAGGTGGCTTTATGAATAAAAAAGAAAACGGTGAAAATGTTTCATCAGAAACCATTGCCGGTCAAGAAGAATTCCAAGTAGTACAACAACAACCAAACGAAGTTAGAATTGAAGAAATTAAAGAAAAAGAAACAAAAACAAAAGAAAGCAAGAAAATTAAAACAGTAGAAGATTTACCTGGAGTAGGTGAAACTACTTCTGACAAATTACGCTCAGCTGGTTATGATACTTTAGAATCAATTGCAGTTTGTATGCCTTCGGAATTAGCCGAAGTAGCAGGTATTGGTGAAGGAACTGCCATTAAGGCAATTAATGCTGCTCGTGAAGCTCTTGAAATGGGTTATGAAACCGCAGACCGAGTATTAGAAAGAAGAAAAACAATCGGTTGCATTGTTACCGGTTCCACCGAACTTGACAATTTATTGGGTGGAAAAGGAGTAGAGACCCAAGCAATTACCGAAGCATTCGGAAGATTTTCAAGCGGAAAATCCCAATTGGGTTTTCAATTATCTGTCAATGCTCAATTACCTACTGACCAAGGCGGACTTGCTGGCGGCGTACTTTGGGTGGACACAGAAAACACCTTTAGGCCGGAACGTATTGTGCAAATGGCAGAGGCACGAGGACTTGACCCACAAGCAGTTTTGAAAAACATTCACGTTGCCCGACCATTTAATTCCGACCACCAAATGATTTTGATTGATAAAGCAGACGAAGTAATCAAAGAAAATCATATAAAATTAGTAGTGGTTGATTCACTTATGAGTTTATTCCGTTCGGACTATGTTGGACGAGGAACTCTTGCAGAAAGACAACAAAAATTAAACAAACATCTCCACGCCCTTCAACGCCTAGCCGACCTTTACAATTTGGTAGTTTATGTTACCAACCAGGTAATGGACCGTCCAGATATTTTGTTTGGCGACCCAACCTCTGCGGTTGGAGGAAACATCGTTGCCCATCAAGCAACCTATCGACTTTACCTAAGAAGAAGTAAAGAAACAAGAAGAATTGCAAAACTTGTAGACTCACCCAATCTTCCAGATGGAGAAGCATTGTTTGCTTGCTTATCTGAAGGAATTCGTGACGCTGAGTAAAACGCTTCAATAAAAAAGAAGGTGGTTTAATGAAAAAAGGTTCAGTATGCAAGACTTGTGGAAAATCAAAATGCGAATGTGTTTAACTTAAAATCTTCTCAAACAATCCAATTTTTTTTGGGCGCGTTTGCGCCCTCTATTTTTTTTAACCTTGCAAATTAATTGTTCCATTTACACATTCAACAGAAATTAAATCCGGAAGAGTAATTGTTGAAGTATTTGTATTATCAATTGTCACACTGCAATTACTGCAAATATTAATTTTTTCAAATAACGATTCCATTGATGCTGTTGTTAGAATGGTGTTATTGCTTGCTCCGTAAGTTGTAACATATTGACTGGTGCATTTATCATTAATTGCGCCAAATGCGCATTGACTCCAGCAATTAGATACTACTCCGGCAAATTGATTGATGTCAATGTGGTCAACTTGATTTAGGTTTCTACTTGGACTAATTATTGAAGTAATACCTTGTGATAATCCTAAGAAATTAAATGTGGATAGAAAAGTAATAATTAAAACAGCCACAATAATTGCAATTACCAACATTACTATTGTTTCAATTGAATCCATTTTCTTTAACGCTCATTTTTGTATAATTCTAAAAATTTAAGTTGTTGATGTGTTTGCAGCATAATATGAAAGCGGATGCAACGAATGCGCCACAAAGAACAATATCAATGCAACTGCTGCCAAACCAACAACTACCTCTACAATCAATTCAATTGTTCTCATTTATTTAAAACCACTTGTTAATTTGTAAATCTTTTTTGTATATTCTTCTAGTTACCAGATTTAAAATATTTATTTTTAGTTTTTAACTCCGAGCACTCCTTGGAAAAGTACAATTTGTAAAATCGCATAACCAATTAATAAAATTGCAGAATAAACAGCAAATGAAACTGCCAAATAATAAGCCATCGTTTTTGCCATTTGATGCTTATCTACTCCATGTTCAATAGTTGAAAGAAATATCGATAGGATAAGTGCAATTTCAAAAAAGTAAACTTCCACTATAAGTTGAATTACTGAGGGTGGAATGATTTTTGTAGTATCAACAAATGACAAGTTAATTGGACTAGACCCCAAAACCGAAAGAATTTTGTTTAATTGGTCGCTAATAAATGACAAGGATTGTACAATTGCCAATCCCATTAACGTTGCTGTTGCAGCAAGCAAAGGAGCAAGCATAATTATTGTAATATTTACTACGGAAATGGTTTCAGCCAAAAGTGTCTTAATGTAGTCGTCAAGATTGTAAACTGAAATCGTTTGAGCACGAATCGATTTTGCAGATTTTGAAGCACTTTTTTGGTCAATTGTGGTAAACAAAACAATTCTTTTTAGAACTTCGTTTAATCTTTGAGAGGGAGTGATATGTACCAATTTAGTTTCAATAATTTCATAAATTCCCATTTTAGTGTTATATAGTCCCTGGCTGATCTGGTCAAGCATTGAAACTACAGGATGACTTCCAAATCCGTGTTTTTTATAATCATCTTCAATATCCTGCAATATACTTTCAAATG
>JAJXUZ010000006.1 GCA_021782355.1 Microcaldota archaeon
TTTGGTTTCTCGTTCAGTTTTGCTTGCCGGACTCATGTTAAATCAATACCCCCCAATAAATTAACATTAAAAATTTCAATCTGATAAAAATGACTTAATTGATGATACATTGTGTGCTCTGCCAATTTCAGTATCTTTTTCATCAAAAAATATCATAGTAGGAACCGAAGCAACGCCAAAATCAATAGCTTGCTTGCTTCCATAATCATCAGTTGCATCAACTACTTTTCCTTCCAGTTTCAGATTTTTTGCATATTCTTTAACTGCCGGACAGCTTGGACAAAACGGAGTGGTAAAAAGAACATATCTTTTTGCTATTTGATTCATTTAATTTTCCTCCCCCTTTATTGTGTTGACTTTATTTCAATTATTTCTCTCTAGATTGATTATTTTTTAAAAAACAAGTAAGAAACTACTTGCTCATATATATTGGTTTCGGTCAAAAATCAACCTATTGTGGTTGAATTACATTTTATCCACTAAGAGTAGTAAAAATGTAAAAAGTTGCCCCCCAAATAAAAAAGTAGCTAAAAATATATAAAACATTTGAAAGATTTTTTTCAAATTTATAAAATATTTTGGCTTAATATTATTTTGTCGACACTTTACTCTTTAGCTGCCATTTTAATTTCTTTTTGAAACTCAGCCAAGTCGTCAAATTGCTTGTAAACCGAAGCAAATCTTATATAAGCAATTTTGTCTAGTTGTTTAAGCTCGTCCATAACTAATTGACCAATTTCTTTACTGGTAACTTCGTTAGTTTGTCTGTTTTTTGCTTGTAATTCAATATTCTCTACAACCTTTTCAATTGACTGTTGTGAAATTGGTCTTTTTTGACAAGCAGCCACTATACCAACCTTTAGTTTATCCGAAGAAAACGGTTCTCTTCTTCCGTCTTTTTTAACAACAAACAAATCAAGCATTTCCACTCTTTCATAAGTTGTAAACCGCTTCTGACATTTTTCACATTCCCGTCTTCTTCTAGTAAGCTTAAGGTCTTCCGCGTCTCTTGAATCCAATACCTTAGTTTCAGGATGATTGCAATATGGACATTTCATTTTTAACGTTCACGAGTTTTTAATTTTTTATTCTGGCTTTCCTTAGTTAGTTTAATTACGATGTTATTCAAATAAAAAAGCCCCGTTTTGATTCAATAAATACTTTTTTCTATTCAGAACCATTCTTTCTATTTAAGAAAAATCTGTTTTCTAATTTTAGTAAAAGATTCTAAGCAATAAAACAAATCTTTTTATATCTGAAACCAATGAGTTTTAAGAATAAACATCGGAGATGAAATTAATGTCGAATTCTAGGTCTTCAAAGTTTCCACACTTAACTTTGGAAATAAATGCAAGTCAAGAAAGAAGTCTTACTTACCATCCAACGTGGTTAAGAGAGCATTCAATTCAAAATGACAAAGATAATCACTTTTACATCGCTGCTTCAAAAGGCCCACTTCCAACAAGTGCAAAGATTGCAAAAACAGATTATCTTCCAAAATCAATAATGAATCTTACCGTACCAGGATATCTTGCAAACCTCAAACACAATCCAAATTTAATTTTAGGAAATCATCCCTGGGCACATAACGAGTTACATGCAAACACCTATTCTATTGTAACTACCGAACATTCTTTACCATTTAAGAATGAAACTTTAAGCAGAATTGTACTTAACAATACTCTAACTCCTATAGTAACTCATTCAAGTGCAATTAATTTGCGTTCTAATGCAAGAACATTGAATAGTCAAATTACCAACAAAATGCTCCCAGAATTTGACCGCGCATTAAGATCTGGTGGTACAATTGAATTTTACGAACCATCCGCAACTGCATTAGATGCAAGATCTGCACATATGCACTTTTTAGAAACAGCTAAAGCTAAGTTAGAAAACTATGATGTAAGAATTTTAAGTAAAAAATTAATTCTAACTAAAAAATAAAAAAAAGTATTGGGGGGGGGTAAAACCCCCACTAATTCAAATTCCCTTATCTGCCATATATTTTAGTAAGTCAACTATTCTGTTCGAATATCCCCACTCATTATCGTACCAAGTTAATGTTTTAACTAAGTTTGATTTTCCTCCAACTACCATGGTGGACAATCCATCCACAATAGCAGAGTGAGGGTTATCTACAATGTCCGCAGATACTAATTGTTCTTCTGAATATTCCATTATTCCTTTCATATCTGGGGTTTTTGCCGCATCACTTAAAGCTTGATTTATTTCCTGTTTAGTGACTTCTTTTCCTAAAACACAAGTTAAATCGTTTATTGAACCATCTGGAACAGGAACTCTTAATGAAATTCCATCAAGCTTGCCTTTTAATTCAGGAATTACTTCTCCAATTGCTGAAGCAGCTCCCGTTGTAGTTGGAATGGTTGAAAGTGCAGCTGAACGAGCTCTTCTCAAGTCTTTATGCGGTAAATCAAGAATTCTTTGGTCATTAGTGTACGCGTGAACAGTTGACATATATCCTCTTTCAATGCCAAATTTATCTGAAAGAGTTTTGGCAACAGGGGCCAATGCATTGGTGGTACAACTTGCCATTGAAACTACCGTGTGTTTTGCCGGGTCATAATTTTTGTGATTTACTCCTAATACTAATGTAGCATCAACATTTTTTGCTGGAGCAGAAATTATTACTTTCTTAGCTCCTGCTTGTAAATGTCCCAAGCAAGCATCTTTAGTGGTAAACAGTCCAGTACTTTCTACCACCAAATCTACTCCCAAATCCTTCCAAGGAAGTTTTGATGGGTCTTTTTCAGCATAAACTTTGATTTCTCTGTTTTTAACAAAAATGAATTTTTCAGATGCCACCACATTGTCTTCTAGTTTTCGGTGAACCGAATCATACTTTAAAAGATGAGCCATAGTTGCCGGGTCAGTCAAATCATTAACTGCCACAAATTGAAGTTTCTGCCACGAGTCTTCGTTTGCCATAGCTGCTCGTAAAACTAACCTACCAATTCTACCAAATCCATTTATTGCAACCTTTACGACCAATCGAATCACCTTTCAGCTTTAGATTTTATTTAACTAAACCATCAGTATTGTCATTTATAAATTCAACGGTAAAATGATTTTGAAAATAATAAGGTTGGGAGTTCAAGAGAACTCCCAACAGTTTGTGTGGGTTGAACCGCGTGCTTGAAGTTTTCTGCACAACACTCCAGAGGGGGATAAGGAATGTTTGCTTACCCAATCAAAACAAAATGGGGGGGGGGGAAGTTTTGATATCAATTGGTGGGTTTTCCTTCAAGCACACCAGTTACGCGTGATTCATTTTTTAACAAATAATAAACGGTTTTTCCTGCTTGAACTTTTTCTAGCAAGCCGTTTTGGTACAATGAATGAAGCCTCGAACTTGCTGCATTCTTGCCCTTGTAATTAAATTCGTGTTGAATTTGTGAAGCACAAGTTTTGCCTTCGTGTTTTCTAATAAAATCAATTATCTTTTCGTCAATTTCTGCGAGAATAACTTGTGGTTGTTTAGTTGTTTGTTGAGTTTCTTTTGAAGTTTCAATTATATGCTGCAATTTATTTACTTTCTGTTCTAATTGCATAATTTTGTCTAACTTTGCGCTTATTTCCATCATCAATCTATTGGAATTTTCTCTTTCTACGGTTAATTTGTGAAGCATTGCACCTACTACTAATGGGTCCTTCATTTTAGCATTAAATTCACTGAATTCTTGCGAAGTTTGTGCAAAACCGTCCTCAACCTTAACGTTGTCCATTTTGTTCAATTTTCGATATGTTTATTAATCGCAAATTTCTATTGATTCTATCTTTTTTTTACTAAACAATATCGTGAATGTATCACGACATTATCATGACACATAACTGCTTAATCCTTTATAAACCCTCTTATTCCGATATTTTCTTATAAGGTTGGCGTTTATCCAAATTTCTGATCAAGATAAAAAAAGGAACTTCGGAGATAAGAAGAACTTAATTGATATAATATCAAGAAGTTCAAAAGATTTTAAATTCCTTCAACTAACTGATTTTTAGTTGATGCTTATAGAGAATCAAGAACTAGAAACTTACCCGAAATGAACGATGCTCTTAAACCATTTTAAAAAAAATCATTGTAGAGAAAAACTTACCGAATATAGTACTCAAAAAATATAATTTTTAAAATATGAATAAGTAGAATGACTCTTCCTACTAGGTATTAAACAGGAGTCTCAAACCCTCGGAACAGGACTTACCATCTATATTTAGTTTGCCTTTCTTATTTAAATCTTGTAATTTGACTATTATACTTAAAAATAGGAATTTATCCGACTTTAAGTTTTTCATTTAAATCCAACAAGACCATTTCAGCCATATGCTTATTTTAACATATTCAAAGAAAATTAATTCTAAAATGTTAGGTTTTATATTCGATTCAGAGGCAAGCTCGCATAAGAATCAAAGCGGAATCAAACTACTTTTAAAAGATTTTAATGCTTCAAAGACCAAAAAGGCCTTTATTCCATTTGAACCGTATTTTTACTTTTTACCTACAAACAATGATTTGGACAAATCCATTGAACTTTCAAAAAGTATTTCTGCAAATGTAAAAGGAAAGATATTCAAAATCAAAGATGCTCTTAAGATTGAAAAGAAAATCGGATTTAAGCAAATTTCTGTTTTAAAGATAATTTGTTTCGGTCCATCGGACGTCCCAATTCTAAGAGAAGAATTCAAAAAATTTGGAGTAGTTTATGAATTTGATATTCCATTTGCAAGAAGATTCTCAATAGATAATCACCTTTTTCACTTAATTAATTACGACTGGACCATTGATTCAAAAATAGTGACTAATTACAAGTCAGATTCAAACGAATCTGAAAGTCAAATTGCTTCCAAGTTAAATTCAATGGCATTTGATATTGAAACCCACAATCCCTCCGGGTTGCCCGTTCCACAAACCGACCCCTGCATTATGATAAGTTATTCTACTTCTAAAGATGCAGAAAATGCCAGAGTAATTACTTACAATAAAGAGAATTTTGGTAAACCCTTTGTAATTTTAGTTGAAGACGAAAAATCTATGATTGAAAAATTTTCTGCTGTTTTAAAATCCCACAAAATAGACATATTATGTGGATATAATAGTGACGAATTTGACATTCCGTATTTAGACGAGCGAGCTAAAAAAACAAAAGCAAACATAAATTTAGGAAGAGGAAAAAAATCAAGAATTTTAATAAAACAACTTGGCTTGCGAAGAAGGGCAAAAATCTCCGGAAGAGTTCACCTTGATTTATTTCCACCAATTTCTTTAATGGATTTTATCGGAGCAATTAAGTTTCCAAGACTTACTCTGGGTGTTGTTTACAATACTCTTACTGGACAAGACAAAACCGATATTAAAAAAGATACTATTTGGAAAGCTTGGGATGATGGAGGTGAAAGCCTTTCCCACCTTTATGATTATTCTCAAGATGATGCAATTGCCTGCAGAAATGTACTTGATTTTGTTCTTCCCTTACAAATCTCGTTGGCAAAAGTAACAGGAATGAGCTTATTTGATGTTTCTAGGTCTACTACCGGTCAAATGGTAGAAAGCATACTGATGCAAAGAGCATTTGATAGAAACGAACTATTACCAAACAAACCGGATTTTGCAACAACCGAATCTAGAAGAGAAGATGCCATACAGGGTGCATATGTAAAAGTTCCACAACCAGGAATTTATGAAAAAATTGTGGTGTTTGATTTTCGCTCACTTTATCCAAGTATAATTACTTCATTTAATATTGACCCATTTACTCTAAATTGCACCTGTTGCTCTCAAGAAGAATCTTATGTCGCACCAACAGGAGCTAGATTCTGTAAGAAAAACAAAGGAATAGTTCCAGAAACCTTAAATTATGTTTTAGACGAAAGAATGAAAATCAAATCTCAATTAAAAACAGTTGAAAAGAAATCAGACTTATACATCACTCTAGATTCAAGACAATGGGCACTTAAAATTTTAGCGAATAGCACGTATGGTTATCTAGTATATGCCCGTTCAAGATATTATTCCAGGGACTGTGGTTCAGCCATCACTGCATTTGCTCGTCATTACATTCAGCAAACAATGAAAGAAGCTGAAAATGCAGGTTTTACTGTTCTATATGGAGATACCGATTCTTTATTTGTTCAACTTGGCAACAAAACTATTGAGGATGCTAAAGAATTTCAAAAAGCAATAAACAAAACTTTACCTGGTAGAATGGAGCTTGAATTTGAAGATTATTTTCCTCGTGGAATTTTTGTAAGTAAAAAGGGAGAAGAACAAGGTGCAAGAAAGAAGTATGCTCTAATAAGTCAATCAGGTTTTATTAAAATCCGGGGCTTTGAACTAGTGCGTCGGGATTGGAGTACAATTGCAAGAGAAACTCAAAGAAACGTTTTAGATATTTTATTAAGAGAAGGAGACTTGAAGAAAGCAGTCGCATTAGTTAAGAAAACTATTGATGATTTATATACTTTTAAGGTTCCCATTGCAAACTGCGCAATAAGAACTCAATTGAAGAAAGACGTTTCAAAATACGAAGTTAAATCCCCTGAAGTCGGTGCGGTTTTAAACGCAAGAAAGCAAGGAATTAATGTTACTAATTATTCATTAGTAGAATATGTAATTACAAAGAAAGGTAAAACAATTAGCGAAAAAGCTCAAATACTAGACCTTGCTACTGATTACGACCCAGAATATTATGTAAACAAGCAAATACTTCCAGCAGTATTAAAAATTTTGGGAGAACTGGGCGTCAATGAACAGGATATTAAAACAAGTAGCTCCCAAAAAACATTAGGAAACTGGTAAATTTTAAGATTTAAAATACTGAGAGAAAACTATGGAACCTACAACTAACGATACAACTAATGATATAAACCAATCAATCGCAGAATACGAAAAACTTTATGACGAATTAATAACAAAACTTGAAAAATGCGGAAGCATTGCAAAGTTAGCAAAGGAATATTCTACTTCAATTGCAAAACCAGGCACTTCAATGTTATCAATTGCAGAAAAAACTGAAGATTTTATTAGAGAAAAAGGCGGTCAACCAGCCTTTCCAGTAAATCTTTCATTAAACGATTCAGCTGCGCACTTTACTCCATCTGCAGAAGACAAGCAGGTAGTTCCAGAAAGTGGATTACTTAAAGTTGATGTCGGAGTTCATCTAGATGGTTGGATTACTGATACTGCGGTTACTGTTGATTTAGCTGGTAATTATAGTGAAATTGCTGATACTGCCAAACTTGCACTTGATAATGCATTATCAGAAATGAAGGCTGGAGTATCATCTAGACAAATTGGAAAAGTAATTCAAACTACTATTAAATCAAAAGGATTCAAACCAGTTGAAAATCTTTGTGGACATTCACTTGAACGTTGGATTTTACACGCAGGATTAGAAATTCCTAATGTTGAGATGGGCGGTCATATTCTTCAAGAAGGTGAAATTTTTGCAGTTGAACCTTTTGTATCAAACGGTACCGGAATGGTGCACGAAGTAGCTGGGGAGACAGAAATCTATTCAGTAGCATCAAACAAACAAGTTCGTTTACCAGAGTCCAGAAGACTTCTTGCCTTAGTATTAGAAGAATATCGCTTGCTTCCATTTGCAAAACGATGGCTTCAAGAAATTCCTTCATTAAACTTAGCAATTAATGATTTATCTCGTCAAGGAGTTTTACACGGATATCCCGTGCTTAAAGAATCACCCGGTTCCATAGTGGCACAAGCTGAAACCACCGTAGTAGTTGAAAAAGATTCAGTAAGGATTTTAGTTTAACATTCCAAAAATTTAAAAACTACCTTCTCCTTAAACCGACTGATGTTTAATGATAGACGTTTTTCTAGTAATAGGATTAATTTTATTTGCAGGATTTCTTGCTAATCTTATTTTTGAAAAAATCAAAATATCTCAGGTTTTAATTCTTATTTCACTTGGCTTTTTAATCGGTCCAGTATTAGGTTTTGCATCAGCAAGTAACGGAAGCGTAATAGGCCAACTATCTTCATTTATTGGAAGCCTTGCACTTATCATTTTACTTTTCGATGGTGGTATTTCCATCAATGTTTTTGAACTAGCAAACGTACTATCAAAATCCACCCTTTTCACCGTAATTGTATTTCTTCTTTCAATGTTTGTAACCGCCCTAATCACTGTATCTTTAATGGGTTGGACACTCTTAGAGGGACTACTACTTGGGGCTTCACTTGGAGGAACTAGCTTTGCAATAGTTCTGTCATTAATTAAAGGATTGAATATTTCAAACGATTCAAAACTGCTTTTGACTTTAGAATCTACTTTGACTGATGCTCTTTGTATTGTGTTTGCATTTGGTATTCTTCAAATTATAATTTCTAAATCTACTGTCGGAGCATTATCTATCTTTAATTTGCTTGCCTCTGCATTTTCAGTTGCAATTGTTGCTGGAGTAATTGGTGCAATTTTGTGGACTTTAGCCTTAAGGAAATTAGATTCAAAGCAGTTTCCCTATATGCTAACTTTAGCAACTGTTTTTGTATTATACTCTCTTGTAAATTCCATTGGTGGAAATGGGGGAATTTCGGTTTTTGTATTTGGAATAATTCTTGCAAACATTGACCGTCTTGCAAAGGTTTTCGGTACCAATGAAGATTATGCCATTAACAATAAAATCAACAGAATTCAAGATGAAGTTACTTTCTTCACCCGCACCTTCTTCTTCGTATTTCTAGGGTTAATCCTAAGTCCAAGCGGAATCACTTCAGTAATTTTAGTGGCAGGTTTATCATTGAGTTTGCTCTTTGTAATAGTTCGTTATGGTATTGGAAAATTAATGGTTAAAAAAGAAGATTTATCGGCTATAACCTCAATGGTTCCTCGCGGACTTGCAGCAGCTGTTCTTGCCGGTTTGCCCGCTGCAAGTGGAGTAATTATTCCAGGATTTGTTGAACTGTCCATTATTGTAATTATTATTACTAACATTTTTGCCACAGTTGGAATGTATGCAATTAGTAATAAGGGAAATAATACTCCCGAAACCCAAGATCTCCCACAAGAGGATACCACTGCCCCAACAACTTAGTTATCAGGTTTAATGTCCATTTTGATTATAACTACTTAGAATTTCGGTTTTATTCACTTTTTGTTAAATTAGACATCCAACCTTCTTCTTTAAATTAACCTTTAATCATTATATTAACTACAAAGATGAAAAATACTATTTTGAATTTTCATCGCGAATTAAAACACAGGTGTATTTTTTGAATAAATCTAACGAGCATGTCAACCGTGCTCACCACAAACCAGTAGTAGAGCGCAAGAATGCTCATTTATCCGATTCATCAAAACAAGCTAGTAATTTTGAATCAGTTAAAACCTCTTCAGTTTCATCATTTGAACAGTTAGGAATTGATAAACCACTTTTAATGGCATTAAAGGATAAGGGTTATACCAAACCATCTCAAATCCAACAAGATTCCATTCCAATTGCAAATTCTGGTAGAGATTTAATCGGTCAATCTCAAACAGGCACTGGTAAAACTGCCGCATTCGCACTTTCAATATTGCACAGAATTACTCCTGAGTTATCAGTAACTCAAGCATTAATCTTAACTCCCACCCGCGAACTTGCTATGCAAGTTTCAAAAGAAATTACTGAGTTATCAAAATATACTCACGTAAGTATGGCGTTATTATATGGCGGACAAGATTTTTCCCCCCAAGCACATCGCTTATCTAGAGGAGCTCAAATAGTTGTGGGCACTCCCGGAAGAGTTTTAGATCACATAAAACAAAGAACCCTTAAACTTGACCATACCTTTATGATAGTTTTAGATGAAGCAGACAGAATGCTAGATATGGGCTTCATTCAAGACGTTCAAAGGATATTTTCATATATTCCAAATAGTAATAACAGGCAAGTTCTCTTATTTTCAGCAACTATGCCTCATGAAATTTTAGAATTATCTAAACGCTATATGAAAAATCCTGCAATTGTAAGAGTAAGTCAACAAAATTTATCTTTAGACTCAATCGAACAACTCTATGTAAGTGTAGATGGTAAAGTCAAACCAAAATCATTAGCTTCATTATTGGCAGTTGAAAATCCGCAATCATCCATTGTTTTTTGCAGAACAAAACACGGAGCAGATTCTTTAGCAGCCATATTAGAGGGTTATGGATTTAGTGTTTCAGCATTGCACGGTAATTTAACTCAAAATAAAAGAGAACAAGTTCTTAACAGTTTCCGACAAGGAAGAATAAAAGTGTTAGTTGCAACCGATGTTGCTGCAAGAGGTCTTGACATTACTGGAGTAAGTCACGTATTCAATTTTGATTTACCCAACGATTCAAGTTCCTATGTTCACAGAATCGGAAGAACCGGTAGGGCAGGCGCTAAAGGAAAAGCAATTTCCTTTGTCACCAGCCTTATGGAATTAAAAGACTTAAAATCCGCATCTACCAGAACCGGTTTTACTGCTAAAGAAATCGATGTTGATTTACAAAAAGCTCCGGAATTTAAGAGAGTTGCTCCACGAATTAATTCCGGATTTCAAAGACCTAGAAACTTCAGGAATGAACGTTCAAGAAGATTTCCACCAAGAAGAAGCTATCGTAACTCACGCTAGTTTCTTTTTCAAATCTTCAATCTCTTCCCATAGTTTTCTATTTCTTTTTAATGGGTCGTTTTTAGCTTGAGCTTCAAGCTCAATTAATTTTTTCTTTAAATTAGAAACTCTATGTGCCAAATCTTGTTTTGATGCTCCCATAAATTCCAACCTCGTTTATTGTACGTATTGCTATTAATTGTACAGGTTAAATGAATTTAATAAGGCTTTGAATTTAACACTTATCAAATGGATTAAAATATTTAATCGATTTAATGTTTTTTTAAATTTTAAACGGTTAATTTTAATGACAGAATATGCAATTGATGTAGCTAACTTAGAAAAAATCTATTCCGGTAGATCGAAAAAAGCCCTTGACGGAGTAAATCTAAAAGTTGAAAGAAATAAAATATTTGCCATATTAGGTCCAAATGGAGCAGGCAAAACCACATTAATGCGTATTCTTACCACTCAAATAACTCCCTCAAAAGGAACCGCAAGAGTTTTAGATTTTAATGTCTTTTCTGATGGTCATAAACTTAGAAAAGAAATTGGATATGTTCCTCAAGAAATGAGTGTATGGACAGATATTTCGGCTTATGAGAACCTTCTAATCTACTCGCAAATTTATGGTATTGCCAAAGCCGAACGAGAAGCCCTCATTAAAGAATCATTAATCCGAATGGAATTAACCGAGTATAAGGATAATTTAGTAAATACTTTTTCAGGTGGAATGATTCGAAGATTAGAAATCGCCTGTGCCTTAATTGTTAAACCTCAAATTATCTTTTTAGATGAACCAACCATAGGGTTAGACCCGGAAGCAAGAAAAAAAGTTTGGGAAAAGATTGTTTCATTTACAAAAGAATCAGGTGCCACCGTTTTTTTCAGTACACATTATATGGATGAAGCCGATGAATATGCAAACGAAATTGCAATAATTAATGCAGGAAAAATTGTAAGTCAAGGAGATTCAAATCATCTAAAACAATCAGTAGGAAACCAAGAAATCATATTGGGTTTAAGTGTTCCGCTTGATGACAAATCAAAACAACAATTAAGAAAACTTGAGCAAGTAATCGATTTAAAAACTAATGGAGTCGAAGTTGAAGTTTGGGTTAAGGACGCTTCAGTTGCGCTATCTAGTATAATGAATTCATTATTTTCAAGTAAAGTAAAAATTGAATCAGTAAAAATAAACAAACCTACTCTAGAAGATGCATTTGAGAAATATGCCGGAGTAAGTTATGACTCAACTGAAGGAATTAAAGAAGTAAACGCTGTTAGAAGAAGAATTATTGGTTAATTACTAGGAAAATAAAAAATGGATGCTATTGATTTTGATTTATCTGAATTTTTACGAGTATGTTATGCAATGTTAGAACTCGAATATTTTCGAGTAAGTCACGATAGAACCGAACTATACATTAGAGCAGTTCAACCGGCCTTATGGTTGGTTCTTTTTGGTTTTATAATTGGTTCGTTGCGAGCAATTCCAACTGGCGGTATTCCTTACACTGCGTTTATTGCTCCAGGAGTACTTATTCAATCTGCCACAACCGTTGCAATATTTTATGGTTTAATGATTGTCTGGGAAAGAGAATCAGGAATTTTAAAAAGATTACTTTCTACTCCCGCTCCAAGATATGTTATTGTTATTGGTCGTGCTTTAGCAGCAGGTATGCGTGCATTAATTCAAAGCTTAGTTATCTTTTTAATTGCAGCAATCGTAGGAGTAAAATTTGTAATCAATCCAATTAATTTTCTAATCTCATTAGTCATTGTTCTCATTTTTTCAGCAGGATTTGCTGCATTCTCAATGTCATTAGCAACAGTGTTTAAAACCAGAGAGAAATTCGTCGGAATCGGCCAACTAATTATCTTTCCACTATTTTTCAGTTCAAACGCTCTTTATCCACTTACCACAATGCCCGCATTTCTTCAAATGTTTGCTTATATCAATCCAATGACCTACGCAATTGACGCATTAAGGGGATTACTTATTACTAACAATTTAACCGGTCTATCTACCGATATTTTTGCAGTAATTCTCTTTACTTCAATAATGTTCTATATTGCTGCAGTTAGATTCAAAAAGATAGTAGAGTAAGTTGCCATTAATTTGAATAGTATAAACTTACTCTTTTTTCTTAAAATTAAGGCAAGCAGAATTTATGCAATATCTTTGTCCGGTATCTGTTGGTCCATCATCAAACACGTGTCCCAAATGACTTTTGCATTTCTTACATCTAACTTCAATTCTTTTCATAAAAAGTGAGTCATCTTCAACTAATTCTACATTTTTTAAATTAGCTGGCTTTTCGAAACTTGGCCAACCAGTACCCGAATCAAATTTAGCATCAGAATCAAACAAAATTGCATTACAAGCAGCGCAACGGTAAACGCCCTTTTCTTTATTGTGCAACAAAGCACCAGTAAAAGGCATCTCGGTGCCTTTCTGTCTCATTATTCTAATTTGAGTGGGAGTAAGGTTTTTTCTAATCTCTTGTTCATCCATTTCTTTTTTCATAAATATAATTAGTGCTTTTTAATTATTAAATTCATCTTGAACTGAGAAAAAAAAGAAATAGGGAAGGAGACCTAAGCTCCTTTTTTACCCATCAAAGATTTTACACTAAACTTGCCTGGACCAGTCAATACTAAGCTTACTGCAATTAACACATAAGCGGCTTCTACGCCCAATAATGTGGTAATTAAAGCCATAATCATTGATACTGGGTCAGTTGGTGCTGGTCCTCCCATCGGTGAGGAAAATGCTCTTGGTAAAACAGCAAGCAATACAGCAACAAACAAACTAATTGCAACCAATATTCCTGAAATAGTTGTTTCAAAACCAACTAATAGTGAAAGACTTCCGAATACTTCCACTAATGGTTCAACTATTGCAAAAACTGGTGCAAATGGTATTCCTAATCCCGCAAAGAACTTTGTAGTTCCTGCAATATTCATTAATTTAGAAACTCCGTGAAAAATTAGTCCTAAAAAGAATATTCTAAGGACAAGGAGTGCCCAATCTAACTTGTTTTCAGAAACCTTTTCCATTAATTTCCCCTCTTATCTTTAAATTAGAAAATAATATTTATGTCAGCGTGGCTTATAAATCATTTTGGTTTAGATCTCATTATACTAATTGTTTTTAAATCACACTGCATTATTCTATTATCTTCCATACATCCTTCAAAAATTTAAAAGGGAGAAAATCAAAATATGAAAATTATAATTTATGCTCACCCAGAAAATAAAACTAGTCACAACGCTATGGTATTAAGAGAAGTAATCTCAAATTTTAAAAATTTAAATAAAGAGTTTCAAGTAATTGATTTGTATGAAGATAAATTTAATCCAATTTTATCCAATGACGAATATAACTTAAAAGCCAATCCCGACCCATTAGTCCTTAAATATCAAAAAATGATAAAAGATTCAGACGAAGTAGTCTTTATCTTTCCAGTTTGGTGGAATTCTGCTCCAGCAATGCTTAAAGGGTTTTTTGACCGAGTAATTACTCCCGGATTTGCATATAATTTCAAACCATTTCCAACCGGTCTACCAATGTACTTTATGGATTCAATTGGAAAATACTTTCTAGAGTATAATTTCATTTACAATATTGTAACCAGGCTTATTCCAATTGAAAGACATTTAACTGGAATTAATGCCGTAGTAATCAATACTTTCGGTGGTCCTGAAATATCCTATCGACTTTATCACAAAAACCCATCCGAAGTAATTGATCAAGCAATATTGGAATTTTGTGGAATGAAAGTTAAACGAATTAATTGGTTTAACGCACAAAGATTCAAAGAGATTCCCCAATCAATAAAGGACCAAATAGCAACTTCGTTAAAGAAAAATTAGTTGACTTTTTTCTTTATTTTTGCTTGTAATTAACATAAAGCAATATTGCTACGGTTACCGATGCAGTTAACGCCATCATTGGAATAGTCATAAAGCCAAAATATTCCAATACTTTTTGAGCACAAGTAGATTCACAAGCTGACTGTATGCCTGTAAATTGCAAAAGATATTGATAAACCGAGAATACTATTGCAATAATATTCAGTGGCAATGCATAAAAGAAAATAGACTTGTCTTTTCTAAATAACGCAACAGCTATAATGAAAAACAATGGATAGATGAATATTCTCTGAAACCAACACAATTCACAAGGAGTAAGATTCATTACTTGAGAATAGAATAAGCTTGATAACATTGCAGTTGCACTGACCATCAATGCCAATTCAAACGAAGCACTTTCTATTTTCTGGACTATTGCTTTAGCAGTTTCATTTTTGTTTTCTAAAAACTTCAAAATAACAAAAAGTATTACAAAGATTTCAGCTCCTAATACAAGATAGGGAATAGTTAAAGCAATTGAAACAACAGCATTGCTCCAATTTACCCCAATATTTGCAATATTGAGGAAAACTTGACTTAAAAAAATAAGAAATATTCCAATTAAAGCATAAAGCGATAAATCTTTGATTTTTACACCTTCTTGAACCTTAGTTTACAAAATAAATTTACCTTACATTAAATTAAAATTGTTTGTCTTATACTTTGCTATTGTTTATTTATTTAAACAATTCATTTTCAGTTAATTTGGTGCCCATATGACTTATAAAAATCCCATAAAGCTTTTTTTCTCTGTAATTAGCGATAAACGTTTTTGGGCTTTTTTTGGTAGTGCACTTCTAGTCAGTGTTGCATATATGGACCCCGGGAATTTCGGAACTGATATTTCGGCTGGTTCATTTTTTAATTATTCTTTGCTTTGGGCAGTTTGGCTTTCAAGTATAATGGCTATGCTCTTGCAATATTTATCTGGAAAATTGGGAATTGCAGGATACAGTTTGTCTGAAATTGTAAAATTGAAATTACAAAATAAAAACTACATTTTACTTTATTGGGTTTTGTCAGAATTTGCCATACTTGCAACAGATATGGCGGAATTTTTAGGAATCGCCCTAGCTTTAAATTTACTTTTTAATATTCCTCTTATTTTTGCGGCAATAATTTCGTTATTTGATGTTTTGCTTTTAGCAATTCTAGTCAAAAGAGGATTTAGAACGCTTGAATATGCATTCATAAGTTTTGTTTCAATAATCGGAATCGGTTACGCATTTGAATTGTTTTTTGTTCGACCAAATCTACTAGATATTGCAACCGGTTCTTTTACCCTTACTCTTAATTCAAACTCCCTTTTTTTAGTAGTTGGTATAATTGGAGCTACTGTGATGCCCCACGCACTTTTCGTTCATTCTTGGTTGAATAAAAATAAACAAAAATCTTCAAAATTAGATAAAATTACTGCCAACGAATTTCATACTGTAGATACTTTTCTATCTCTATTCGTTGCAGGGTTAATTAATGCAGCAATTTTGATTATGGCTGCCACATCGTTTTATGGTTTAAGCAAACCCATCTTAACTATAACAGATGCCTATTTAACTCTCGGGCCATTATTTGGAAAACTTTCGGCAATTATTTTTGCAGTTACACTTTTGTTTTCGGGTATTTCATCATCAATTACGGGAACTTTAGCCGGTCAATCTATTATGGAAAGTTTAACCGACTTTAAAGTACCAATCTGGCAAAGGCGATTAGTTACCAGACTCCTAAACGCCATTCCCGTAGTAATTGCCATTTTCCTAGGAGTAAACCCATTAAATTTACTTGTTTTAAGTCAAGTGGTATTAAGCATGCTAATACCTTTACCAATGATTCCATTAATTCTGTTTACCAGTGATAAAGAGATAATGAAGGATTTAGTTAATAGTAAACCAATTAAGTATCTATCAATTTTCTTTGCTACAATAATAATCGTGTTGAACGTTTACTTGCTTTTAACTGTTATTTGACCTTGATTAAGAATACTTTGCTGATTTATGCTGTTTACGAAATTTAATTAATTTGTTTATCATCTAATTTTTTCATTCCAATTATTAAACTTTGAATTAGGGGCGAAAATGTTGACACTAAACAGAATATTAAGTTCAGAACTTTCAAGTAACGATGGAAAAAGAGTTACATTAAGTGGATGGGTAAGACAAATTCGACCTATTGGAAATATGACCTTTTTAGTTATTTGTGACCGAGCAGGTAAGTTTCAATCAGTAATTAAATTACCAACTGATTCAAATCAAGTTGCTTGGGAAACTTCAAAAACAATAGGTTTAGAAGATGTAGTTACTGTTTTTGGTACTGTTCACGCAGACCCAAGAGTAAAATTGGGTGGAGCAGAATTGCTAATTGATGAAATTCAAGTATTAAATAAAGCTGAAAGAAACCTTCCAGTTGATATTTCAGGAAAAACACAAACCAATTTCGAAACCCGTTTTGACCACCGTTCCCTTGATTTAAGAAGTGACAAACAACAAGCAATTTTCAGAATTCAAAATACCATTTGTATGGCTTTTAGGGAGTATTTAGAGCAAAATGGATTTACTGAAATTCACACTCCTAAAATTATTGCAACTGGCACTGAAGGTGGAGCAAACCTGTTTCCTGTAGTTTATTTTGAAAGAGAGGCATTTCTGGCCCAATCTCCTCAATTCTACAAACAAATGTTAGTTGGGGCAGGATTTGAAAGAGTATTTGAAATTTCACCCGTGTTCAGAGCAGAAGCTCACGATACTCCATTTCACTTAAACGAATACGTATCAGTTGATTTTGAAATGGGCTTTATTCAAGACGAACAAGACATTATGAAACACACCGAAGGTTCAATTCGAAATGTATTCAAAAGAGTAAGCGAAGAAAACACAAAAGAGCTTCAAACTCTAGGTTCTACAATTTCCGTTCCAACAGGCAACATTCCGGTAATTCACTATTGGGAAATTCAAAAAATTCTCGAAGATGCTGGAAAAGAATTTCCAGACCCACTTGCAGATTTAACTCGTGAAGAAGAATCAGTATTATGCAATTATGCTAAAGAAAAAAGCGGAAGTGATTTCGTTTTCATTTCTAATTATCCAACAACAAAACGACCGGCATACACTATGCCATATGAAAAAGATGTTAGATTTACAAGAGGTTACGACCTTCTTTATCGTGGATTAGAAATTGTTACTGGAGGTCAAAGAATCCACCAATACGAATTGTTAAAGCAAAAATTCATCGAAAAAGGTTTCAATCCCGATGACTTTGAATTTTATTTTGAGGTCTTTAAATTTGGAATGCCTCCACACGGGGGACAAGCCTTTGGTTTGGAACGTTTAACTGCCCGTATGCTTGGCTTAGAAAACGTAAGGGAAGCAACTTTCTTCCCAAGAGATAAGAAGAGACTCTATCCTTAATTTTTCAATTGATTTAAAACCGATTCAAAGGAAAGCTGTCCACCTATAACCCATTGTTTATCTTCATAAACAATTAATGGGTTACTGTTCTGTCCAGTTCGTTTTATCATTTCAATAGCGTCAGCTGCACTTAAACTTACATCGTGTTCTTCAAATTGAATTTTCCGTTCATTCAACTTACTCTTTAATTCTAATGCAGTAGGATTGTTAGCAATCCAGTACACTTTAACTTTGTTTTGAATTTTGTTGTTTTCCATATTAATAATAGCACCAAATACTTTTTGACATTGGTGTTTTTTAACCTGAAGCTTGAAACCTTCTAATACATTTTTATAGATTCTAAATTGATTTTTAATGAAATTAAACACTAACTGTAAGTCATTTGTTCTAGATTTTGGTTTAAAACAACCTAACTTATTTTTAGATTCAGCCGGAGACTTTGCTTTTTTTTCCCACGCCCATTCCGATCACATTAAATCAAACGTAAAACACGTGCTTACCAGTAAACCCACACTTTCAATCTTAAAATCAAAAGGAATGAAAATTAACTTTGATATTATTGATAAAAAGATTTTTGAAAAAAATGGCATTTCATTTGATTTATTAGAATCCGGCCACGTGCTTGGAAGCAGACAACTAAAAGCCATAACCGAAGAGAAATCATTTGTTTATACGGGGGACTTGAATGTGAATGGAACGATAATCAATCCCCCAGCAGAAGTTCCAACCGATGTAGATGAGTTACTCATCGAATCAACATTTGCAAAACCCACATATTCTTTTCTAGATGCAACGGAAGTTGCTCAACAAATTAGCAATTGGGTTAATTCAAATTTAGCAAGCGGACACAATATTGTTTTGGGGGGCTATTCATTAGGTAAATCCCAAGAATTAATAAAAATCTTAAATGACTATAATAATATTTGTCCAGTAGTAAACGACTCTATTTCTAGAATTAGTCAAGAATATGTAGCCGAAGGAGTAAAGTTGGATTTTATTAATTCCAATACTCAAGAAGGTCACGATGCTTTAAGCAAACAATTTGTCGCAGTCCTTCCCCAAAATCAAGTTAATTTAACCTTAAAAAAGAAACTAACTGAATTTTATAAACGAAGTGTAAAGATTGCCATTGCAACTGGTTGGGCATCATCTATGAAGTTTTCAAATTATGACGAAGCCTTCGCACTTTCCAGTCATAGTGATTTTAAGTCATTATTGCAATATGTTCAAGAAGTAAATCCAAAAAAGATTTATTGCAACCACGGATTTTCAACGGAATTTGCCAATTATCTAAGAAGAATGAATTACGATGCAATTAGTGTTTAGAATTCTTCCCATGGGCCCGCGGAGAATCGGACTCCGAATCTTCAGTGTGTGAGACTGATGTCTTGACCATTCGACTACGAGCCCGATGGAAACAAGAAGCTTCCGATTATTGTTCGGAAGCATTTACTTGAGAACTTTGTTCTGCTGCTGGCTTTTCTTCTTCTTGTTTATTTTCAACAGGCTTTTCTCTCATTGGTCTGCTTGGCCTGTCACTTACATTTCTCATTACTGAGTATTGATTGGCCGAAGGGGGTCTTGATGCGTATTGTGAAAGATAATCTTTCTTTTCTTTGTTCATCGCATTCATTTGCTTCTTCTTTTCAAAGATTCTTCCGTGCTTTCCGCAAGAAATACAATAACAAACTTCTCTAGTAATAACTCTGGTGTATTGTTCGTCACTTACTTGGTTTCTTTCTAATGGGTTAGAGAGCATCACCTTGTCAATGTATACTGCCTTATCCCGTCTAACCTGACGACCACACTTTTCACATCTGACAAGTTTTTCTTTACCTCTGCTACTCATATGCACACCCCTAAATGATGACTTTTGACTTTACTCGATAAACTTAATATTTGATAATATAAAATTTGTAAAAAGTAACTTAAATAAATGAAGGTTTAGCCCCATTTTCTATTTTTTATTATTTATTTAGTATTTTTCTATTATAATACTTAATATGTCAAATTCTAAATTAATTTAAGTTTTCTTTCTTTTATCATTTAATTAAATAGGCTTAATACATATAATTTAGTTGGATTTTGAAATTACAACATTTGTTTAAAAAGAGCTTAAGTTTAAGTCATTACGAACTATGGAAATTTATTTAGGTCCTGCTGGAAATTGCAAAACAGCTCAAGAAAGCAACACCCTTTCTAGTTTTAATAGAATAGCTGAATTAGAACTCAATGCTCAAGAGTTAGAGTTTGTTCATTCAGTTTATTTAAAATCCGATACCGCAATCACCGTGGGTGACTATGCCAAAAGCAAACACATTCAACTCTCTATACATGCACCTTACTACATCAACCTTTGCACCGAGGATTCGGCAAAACTTTCAGCAAGTATGAAAAGAATAAGCGATTCATTGAATATCGCATCCATTTTAAGCGCAAAAGGTGCAGTTGCTGTACATCCAGGATTCTTTTTAAAACGTGATAAAAAAGAGTGTTTTGATGCAGTTGTAGACTGCGCAACAAAGCTTGCATCTAATTATCCAAATGCAATACTGGGTTTTGAGACCACCGGCAAGCATTCCGCATTTGGTTCATTTGAAGAAATATTAGATGTTTGTAAAGAAGTGAACTTACCAAACTGTGTCCCAGTAATTGACTTTGCTCATTTATTTGCTAGAAACTATGGAAAAATAGACTATTCCTTAGTCCTAGATACCATTCTTTCTTATAAACACAAAGTTCTACACGCTCACTTTTCTTCAATTGCTTATACTGAAAAGGTGAAGCTAATCACCTTCCCTTAAGTTCAAACCAACCATCTTTTGATGATTTAGCAACTGAACTTAAAAATAGACAAAGCAAATTTAAAACAGTTAATTTGATTTGTGAAAGTCCAGAAATGGAACTCGATGCATTAGTAATGAAGAAAGTTTTGGAGTCAAAAGGACTTAAATTAGCCTAAATTGCTCCAAAAATTCTTCAGCTTTGATTTTTAAAGAACAATGTCCAAGCTCTATGAACTTTTACTCCTATGCCTTTCTTTCTTCTTTTTCAACCGATTGAATTATTTCACTTACTACGGTTTCTTCATCGATGTGTTTTGGTTTTTGCTTAATTACAGTAACGTTTTCTTGTTTAATTTTTGCAGGTTTAGATTCGATTAATTTTACGTCTACTGTTTTGATTTGCTTTTTAGGAGAACTTGCAGTTAATTTCGCACTACCGGTTTTTTTAATTGTTAAAGTTTTCTTAATTTTCATTGAAGTTGCAGTTTTATTTGTTGCAGGCTTAACGGTTAAATTTTGCTTTTCTAATTTCTTAGAAGTTATTTTTGCCAAGTTCGCGATTTCCTTTATTTTCTTCAATTCTGGTTGAGTAGTTTTAACCAATAAATTGTTGTTTCTTTCAGAAAGTCGTAATGCTACCTTCGAATTTTTCAATGCTAATTGAGCCATTAATTTGTTCGATGAAATTGATTTCTTTAAGTTTACATTCATCTTTTTCAAAGTTTTTGAACTATTCAATGAGGTTTTGCTTATTTTCTTTGAAAGTTTGAACGTTTCTTTTTTCTGTAATCCAATTAATTTCTTAGAGATTCTGTCAGTTTCTTGCATTAATTCGGTTCTAAGGTTTTCTTCTAATTCATCAAATCTTTTTTCAATTCCTTCAAAGCTGTTCTTAGAAGAAATTTCTAATAATTTAGCTTCAATTGAATTTAATTTTTCAAACATTCCGTTATCTATTTGTTGATTAGGTGAAGGGAATATTACGGTTTGACTAATGTTTGTAGGCAACGAATTCTTTGCTTCTACATCATCGTCTTCCATTACCGTAACTGGCAATGTTTGTTGTTCATTTTGAATTTGTTCATCATCCATCGCAGTTTGTAATTGATTGTGAAATTCTTCCATATTTGGTTTTTGAATCTGTTCATTTTCCTTTATTTGTTCAGTTTGTTCATAATTCACATTTTCAAAATCAATTCTATCAATTGATTCGTCACTTAAAGAAACTGCACTTTCTGGAGCAAGTTTGATTTCTTCATTTTCAGTTTCTCTTAATTTTGCAAATAAATCAGTAAATTGAACGTCTTTATTTTCAATTGAAGACACTTTGTTTTCAAGTTCAGTTAATCTTTGACTTACAACATCTAAGCTTTCGTTAATAGTATTAAATTTGTGCTCATTGTTTTCTACTAATGTTTCTCTTTCACTTAAATTCTTAATTTCAGTTTCAAGTGATTCGATTTTAGCAGTACTTTCTTTAATGTAACTTAGTTCCGATTCAAACGAATTAACTTTTGTTTGCAAAGTTTGAATTTTTAATGAGTGCGAGTGAAGTTTATTTTCAAATTCTTTAAAATCTATGTTTGATGAAGAATCATTCATCTGAGCATAAGGACTAATGAAGGATATTGGCTGATTAGTTTTTTCAATTTCTTCATTTGTTTCAGTTAAAACTGGTGAATCCGAAACCAATTCTGTTTTTGAAGAGGATTTTGATTCTGGAATTGCTACATTATTATTTCCAGTCAAATAATCATATTCTTCTTTAGAAATAGAACCAGAAGCTATTGATGCATCTTTAAGTTTTTTTTCGCTTTCTGAGTATTTTGCATATGCAAACGCATCAACACCAACAAGTGCCGCAATCACTCCCGCTTCTACTACGCCAACCATTAGAATCACCATTTAAAAATATTATAAGTATCTACTGGTGAGGGGTAATATTTAATACCTACTATTGCCCCGCACATTATTTTGATTTAATCATATAGAATCTTTGTATTTGTGTTTAACTTAATTTAAACAAAGGGTTTAAATAACAACTAACCGAAAATAACGTATCCTTGATTTTTCTTTGGGGGAAATATTAGACTCACAATGCCTAGTCAAGGTAAAATTTAAAATAAATTAAAAATCCTGGAGGGGATGCAGTATAACCCACGAAAGTTCCTCATCTTCTGAAGGTTTTCACAAAGCTTTCATGATTATCGGGGCATCAGTAATAATTGCAAGTATTATAATTGCAATTTCAATATTTGCCGCATCGGGACAAATATCATCAAGTCTTAATTCATTAAGTTTAGGTTCAGCAGTTAACACCGGAACTGGAAGTGCACAAGCACAAACTCCACCAACAACCATTGCTACTGCACCTACGACCACTGCTTCAAGTGCACCATCAACATTTAATTTACAGATGTTGACCAACAAACCATATCTGGGTAATCCAAATGCTTCAGTTATTATGGTAGAATTTGGTGACTTACAATGTCCATTCTGCGCAGAATACTTCTCGCAAAGTGAACCACAAATCTTACAAAATTATGTTAACACTGGAAAGATTGAGTACGTATGGATGAACTTCCCATTAACTCAAATCCATCCAAATGCTGAAAATGCTGCTGATGCCGCAATGTGCGTCTATCACTTGGCAGGAAACACTGCATTCTGGAAATTCCACGACATAGTCTACCAAAACACCAACACAGTCAACGTTGCATATGCAATCAATGACTCAAATTGGGCAACTTGGGCAGGCCAAGCAGGAGTAAACGCAACTGCTTTTGCAAGCTGTTATTCAAGCAAGCAATATGATTCTGAAGTACAAAGCGATGAAAGTAACGGAATCACTTATGGTGTAGGTGGAACTCCAACCTTCTACATTGTAAATGCTAAAACCGGAAGCTACACTTCAGTAGTGGGTGCACAACCATATGCTGCATTCCAATCCGCATTGGATTCAGCAATCTCCCAAGCAGGATAAATTAATTTTCCACCTCGCCGTTTGCGTTTGCAAACGGCATTTACTTTTTTTTGCTTCAAGCAATCGTTTTTAAATTATCAAATTCATTTTTAATAACAATGAATCTCCTTGGCATTTTTACCGCACTAAAGCGCGTTTTATCAAAAACTAATTATTTTCTTTTATTCCTGATTCTTACCGCAGTAATTCTTGCAATTTACTTACTTTTGCCAGTTTACACTACTCACGAGAATTTGAATACTTATCTTATTTCAACAACTCCTTCTGAATTATTCCTAACAGCATTCCTTTCGGTTGGGCTTAGTGCCTTAGTGGTTTTACAAGTATTTGTATGGTTGAATATCGGTAAAACTAAAATCAAAGAATCGGCTGGTGGATTAGCAGCATTTATTTCAAGTCTAATAAGCGGAATAGCGGCAACTGCTTCTTGTGGACTTTGTCTTTCTGCACTTTTCTCATTAATCGGTTCTGGAGGATTCTTCTTTTTATCGGGTCACCGATTAGAAATATTACTTGCCAGCTTACTACTCTTACTTATTTCACTTTACTATACTGCAAAAAGAATCAATATCAATCCAAACGGTGCAGTAGATTGCGAAGATTGTTCAATTAAATTATATTTTTTCTAAATTCTTTAAGTATTGATTCATTCGTTTTGGAAAAAAAGTTCTAAGCAGAGAAATAATCTTTTAGAAATCCTTTCCAGATTTTTTTATTATCTGTATTTTCTTAATGATGCCAAATACTAATTTTGATAAGAAAGCTCATCCTTTACTTTTAGAATTTATGGTAGCGTTTATTAATTTCTTTAATCAACTGAATCTTTGAGAATTCGAATGACTGAAAACAATTTGAATGCTTTGCGTTCTGCTTTGTCTGAAGCAGGTTTTTCTCGCGAACAAGTAGCTGGTCTAGTTGCTGACAATTTTTTTGTTTCACGAAATAAAAATCATACTGCCGATTATTTCAATAAAAAAATTTCAGGGATAGCAAAAGAGTTTGAAGCAACTGAGGGCGAAATTCGTAAAGCAGTTTTTATCCATCCGCCATTTATAGGCTTAATCCACAAAAGAGTTGTTCAAGATATTCAAGATGCATACGGAACCAAAGATAATCCCGTAACCAAAGACGAAATCCGCAAAGCAGTTTTTAACCACCCTCCGTTTGCAAGTTATGCTCAAAAAAGAGTTGTTCAAGATATTCAAGATGCATACGGAACCAAAGATAATCCCGTAACCAAAGACGAAATCCGCAAAGCAGTTTTTAATCATCCGCCATTTATAGGCTTAATCCACAAAAGAGTTGTTCAAGGCAT
>JAJXUZ010000054.1 GCA_021782355.1 Microcaldota archaeon
TGAATAGCTCCCTTATCTGTTCAAGTTGACTTATTATGGATTCTTTTTCTAATCCTGCATTCTTTGCGCTTTGAACATATAATTCAAGTTGTTTTCTTTCAGCGGCAATATTGACTTTTGCATTAAAGCTTCCTCCGCTTAACAATCCGCTTTGTTCTGCAAGTTCGCCATCCATTGTTACTAGGCGGATTTTTCCAATTAAGCTGTTTGCGGTTTTCAAGTCATTTACTATGATGGTGTTTCCACAGGCGAACTTAAATGCTGCTGAAAATTTGGCATCGTATTCAATGTGCTCAAGTAAATAACCATAACTTCCATTTGTTGAATTTGCAAGTTTGGAATCTGAGGGATTGGGTTCGTTTGCTTTAATTTTATCAAGAGGAATAAACGATACTCTTCCAAGTTTTCTTTCCTTTATTACTGCAATTGCTTTACTTGCAACAGATACTGAATCAACTACTACGAATTGCATTCTTGGACCTAAAGCAACTTGAATGGGAACGGCAAACTTTGAAGAGTAGGTGCAAAGTTCTTCTATTGTTCCGTGCACTCCGCTTATTTTTTCTTTTAACTCCAATACCGCTTCAAGGGCACGACTTACAACCGCTGAGTCGGTGTTTCTAAGTTTTGAGTTTAATTCTGCTGCCTTTTCCCTGCTTCTTAATAGTTCATCCTCAATCTGAGGTAATTGTGTGTTTAACGATTTTTCGTTTGAAAACAGCGAATCAATTTCTCTTTGACTGGCTAAAACTAAATTGTTGGCTTCTTTAATTCTAGATTGTAGTTCTGAAATCTTAGAGGAAAAGTCTTCAAATTCTCCGTTTTCAAGTTTATCTAATTCTTTATCTTTAATTCTTGAAAGTTCTTCGTTCTTAGCAACTTCCGCCTGCAAGATTGAAAGCTCGTCTTTTACTGCCATCATTGCGTCTCGAGTTTTTTCAAATTCAATTGATGCAGATTTAAATTGGTCGGAAAATGCGGAAGATTTTGAAAGCAAGGAGTTGTATTCTGCGGATTTTTCAGTTAGTAATGTTTTAAGGGCGGACAATTCTTTTGAGATAGAATCTAATTGTCTTTTAGCACCTTTAACTTCATCTTTGGCACGTTGGCTCTCCAAACTTTTTTCTTTTAATTTGCCAACTATGTTTGTTATTTCGGTTTTTTGCTGTTCAATTAAATTCTTATTAGTGGCAATTGAAACGTTTAATGAATCAATGTCCATTTGAAGCTTGGAATCTTTTCCTGCTCCGCGCACTAAGATTTCTCTATTGATATCGTCTTTTTCATTATTTTTAGCATCAATTGAAGAGCTTAAATTAGAAATATTTTTTTCAGTGACTGAAAGTTTTGATTCTGTTTCCAATCTTAAGTTTATGTTGTTGGTAAGTTCTGCGTTGTAGGAATTTATATCAATTGAAATTAATGTTGCTTTTAATGAATCTCTTTCTAAAGCAAGGTCTTTGAATCTGATTGCACTTTCGCGTTCTTTTTCAAGTTCTTTAAGAAAACCTTCACGTTCACCTAATACCGTAGCGGCTTCTTTTAATTTTGATTCTACGATGAATAGTTCAGATAGGGCTTCTTTTTTCTTTTGTTCGTATTCTGATACGTTTGCTGCTTGGTCAAGCAATCCTCGCCTATCTTTTGAATTCATTTCAACTATTCTTTGAACTTCTCCCTGTTTGATAATATTTGAATTGCTTAGAGAATTGTGTGAAAGAAATTCAAGCACTCCTTGCTTTTTGACTTTTTTTCCATTTAGAAGATATTTAGTCAGACCGTCTCTTCTAATCATCCTGGTAACTTCGTATTTTTTACCTTGGGCATCGACTAATTCTACTCCAACGGTTGCTACCTTATTATTCTGATGAATTAAGTCGCTGGTTTTTTTCACTCTCATTGATTTAAGTGAGCTGTCTCCAAATGCAAAGAGTAGACTATCAATAGTATTGCTTTTTCCACCACCATTTGGACCAACGATGCAGTTGAATCCGGAGGATAAACGAATAGTGGCAAATGGAAAGGATTTGAAATTTTTTAGGTTAATTTGGCTAATTCTCAAATTGACTAATTTACCTCTTCTAAAAATTAAGAAGAAAATGTTTAAAAATCAAACTAGTGGGGTATGGCGCCCCTTAACTATTAAACTATGGCCTTAAAACTCCAGTAAAATCTTTTCTTGGATGCAAATAAAGGGTGGCACCTTCCTGCAAATTGCAGTTTAATTTAACTGAAATATACGGGCCAAATTTTCCCTCTGCAAACCAAGTGTTTCCGATATAACCCTCTTGACCTTTTGCTTTTACTGAAAATTGTGGTTTTTTTGGAACCAAATTGTTTGCATATTCTTGCGACATTTGTACACCTCCATTATTTAGAAAAATAGCGCAATGAAAAATAGTTCATCACTAAATTCCATTTGCTGCTAAGCCCGATAAATCTGGAAAATCACCCGGATTACTTTGACATACTAAGGTTACTTTGTTTCCTACTCTTTGAAAATTATAAAGTAAGTTTGTTTTGTTTGCAAGTTTTGTAAGTTGTTCATAACCCAATAAGCTGACATCCATTTTCATATTCTTATCACCAAATTTGTTTTTCCTGTTGAAAAATTTGATTTGCTGTTTATAAAGAAGAAATGGAACACCAACTTGCCGGTACGTTAATACGATAATAAGAGCATACAGGAAGCATAGGAGAAAATAAAAAAAATTAGTCTAAGTCTAAATTTGATTTTAAGAGTTCCATTAATCTAAGAGACTGGTGGTCTTCGGAAAATTGAAATCTTATTACGCAGGAGTTTACTGATTGAGGTTCTACCCAAAATGCCACTAATGGAAAATCACAATAAAACACATCAGATGATTTTACTTTGGTAGTTCCCATAAAACTACTAACGTAAGTAGAAAGAAATCCGAGAAGGTTCTTGAAACTATTTAACTTGATTTCTTCATTTGAAAATACTTTACTGATTCTGACTAATGCTTTTTCTTGACCATAACTTAATTCAACAACGTGCATTGGTTTTTCCAAGAGTTGTTTGGTAACAACTTGCATGGTGAACAGAACAAAAAAGTTCAGGATAAAAACTGCGGCGGCTGCAAATGCTAATGATAAAAGAAAATAGTCGGCTGGATTAAAAACCCAATTAAAGATTTTAATTGCAATTGGAATAGAAAATCCGACGTGTATTGGTAATGCCATAGAATTAAAGAATGAAACCCAAGGAATATAGAAAATTGCTTGAAAAACAATAAAGATTATGAAAAGAAGTAACAGACTGTATTCTACGCTATTTTTAATTATTTTTAATGAAAAACTCAATGAACGATTATAATTCAAGATTAATCCCTTATACTGATTAATGTAATGCGGTTTATCTTTGTTATCTTAACATTATTTAAGTGTTATTTAACATTTTATTACTTATAACATTTTTTCAGCTTTATATTTAATTGGATAAATAAAGCCCCGTAGTGTAGCGGCCAAGCACAGCAGGCTTTGGACCTGTTGACGGCGGTTCGAATCCGCCCGGGGCTATATGTTTCTTTTTTTAGTCAATTTAATAAGTAAAACTCATTTGAGGCAACTTCAAGCTACCACTAGCATTTTTAATCCTTTGCAAACTATAAATAATTAGCAATTTTTATTTGTTATAATTTTTAACTATTTTAATAAACAAGTTTTAAATTAAGGTGATTGTTTTTGGGAAAAATTAAAGGTCATCACATTAAAGTTATGGCAGACAATTTAATTGAAAAAAAAGCTATTGAATTCAATGAAGATTTAAATCAAAACAAATTAAAAGTAAAACAATATGGTCTTTTAGAATACAGCAAAAAAGACAGAAACAAACTTGCTGCTCAAATTACTAACAAAATAAAAAGAAAGAACAATCCTCCACAAATTACTGCCAAGCCTAAAAATAGCTATACAAGAGGTCAAGGTGGATTTTCAAGAGACCGCGAAGAGCGCTCTAAGTATGCTTGATTTTAAATCAAGCTTCTATTTTTCTTCAGTTTTTTTTATTTTTTAATATTGACGTGCAACATAAACTATGACATTTGCTTTTTGATTGCAAATTATGCACTTATCTTCTTTATCTACGGAAATTGGAGCATTTACTTTAATTCCTCGAACTTTTCCGCCATTAGTATATGCTTGTAATTGTTCACCACACTCTTTTCCTTCAATTGAAGTGGTACAGAAAGGAACGGTAACTAATCCCGAAGTAGTATTTAGTATTCTCTTTAACTCATCCTTTGTTTTAATTACACCATAGGTGCGTTCAAGAAGTTCTTTGGATGCTTTTTCGTAAAGGAATAAGTTGATTGCACTTAAATCTAATTCTACTTCTTCACAAATGTTATCAATTGATACCTGTCTTTTAGATTTGTTGTCTCTTCTTGAAATTGTTGCGGAATTAGAAGATACTTCTTTTAAGCCAATTTCAATTCTAAGGGGAACTCCTTTCATTTCCCAATAATTAAACTTAAAGCCCGGAGTCTTTTTGGTTTGGTCAATTGTCACCCTATAACCCTTTCCAACTAAATTTGAAGCAATTGCTTGGGCTTTTGATAAAATTTGAGAACCATCATCAGTTTCTTTGAAAATTGGAATGATTACTACTTGTATTGGTGCAACTTGAGGGGGAAGGATTAGCCCCTTATCATCTCCGTGAATAGAAATGATTGAGGCAATCATTCTCCAAATTCCAGGACCAAAACAAGTTGTTTGGGGATATACATCGGCACCGCTCGTATCTTTGAATTTTACATCAAAGGCTTTGGTAAAATGCGTACCGAGTAAATGGGTTGCACCTGCTTGCAACACTTTTCCATCTGGCATTAAAACATCATAAGCATAAGTAAAATCTGCTCCAGGGAATTTATCCCATTGTGGACGTTGGAAAACATAAAGAGGAACACCTAACATTTTAGTCATTACTTTTTCACTGATTTGAATATCAGTATTAACCTGTTGTTCCGCTTGCTCCCTAGTTTCAAATGCATCGTGGGTTTCTATCCATAAAAATTCTCTACCGCGCATAAAAGGGGTGGTTTCTTTTTCAAACCTAAAAACACTGCAAGACTGATA
>JAJXUZ010000055.1 GCA_021782355.1 Microcaldota archaeon
AACGATGACGAATATGCTAATTATGAGCATAGTGACAAGCATAACATATTTCCAAATTCCTTTTATGACGTGTTCTTTCATAATTGATTCGTCGGTTGCAATTTTATAAATAAGGTAGATTAGTATTGGATCGAGTGCTCCAGAAAGTACTTGAGAATAAAATAACGCATCAATTGGTTTTACTCCAGCTAACATTATTCCAACTGCAACAAGAACGGAAGCAGTAAGAACTGAATAGAACCCCCTTGCTTGCCACACTTTCTTATTTAGCCCTTTGCTCCAACCCAATGTTTCGCAAACAACATATGCGGTTGAGGAGGACATTACTGCTACTGCTAATATAGAAGCAGCAAATAATCCCGTAGCAAACAAAAGATAAGAATACTGTCCTGCTAACGGAGTAAGCGCACCTGCAATAAAGTGAATGGGGTCGGCTACATTGTTAACGCTCGTTGCTCCTCCTAATTGAGCTAAATGGGGAAATAGAACTGCACCTGAAGCAATTATGATGAAATATGAAACAATGTTAGAATAAAGCATTCCGGTAAAAATATCAAAATTTACTCGACTTAGATGTTTTTCTGAACGCTTGGCTTCAATTTCAGTAGCAGTTTGCCAATAAAATAAATAAGGAGTAATCGTGGTTCCTAACAGACCGATTGCTGCTGCAAGAAATGTGGTTGAAAAGGTGATTTGAGGAGTAAGAGTAGAAGTGATTACCGTAGTCCAATTTGGTTTTGCAATAAGAGCAGCAATCACGTAGGCGACTAACACTAAAGAAAGATAGATTAGAACTTTTTGAATTGAATTGAAATTTTTATAGATTATTACATAGAGCACTAAAAGAGAAAGGGGAATGATAAAAAACTGCCAGCCAATACCAGTGAATAACTGTAAGGCAATAGACATACCAGTAACATCTGCGGTAATACAGGCGATATTTGCAATTACAAGTAATGCTGCTGCTATGTAAGCTACATTTACCCCGAATTTTTCTTTGATTAAAGTAGCAAGACCCTTTCTAGTAACATTGCCAATTCTGGCACAAGTACCTTGAACAGCAATTAACATTGGAGTGCTTGCAAGTAAAAGCCAAGCTAGTGAATAACCAGTTGTTGCTCCGACAATCGAATAAGTGGCAATTCCACCTGCATCATCGTCTGCTGCACCTGCAATTAAACCGGGACCTAACATTCTTCCGTGTTTGTATAATTTTCTTCCTGTTTTGACAGTTGCAGTAGAAATAGCTTTTCCGGTCTTGGAAAGTTTCTTGGAAAGTTTATTTACTGAATTAATTGGCTCGTTGGTTTTTTTTGCCATTTAGAAATTAAGACCTATCGTTTTATTTTAGATGTTGGAGGGTGAGGTACTTTCTTTATTTTTTCTTTTGCTTTTAGCCCTACATTCCTTAATTTAATAATTGCGTTTTCGAAGTTGTCTTCTCTTTTTTCAATATAATAGCGTGCAACATTAGTAAGTGCATACAATACAGTGGAAACTCCGATTAATAGATAGAAAATAAGAAAGATACGTGTGGAGTCGTGATGTGGTACAAAATCCCCATAACTAACCGTAGTTAATGAGGTGGTTGCAAAATATAAGGAATCTAGCCAACTCCAACCCTCAAGAGTATGAAATACCAAGGTTCCTAATCCTAACAAAAATGCGATGATTCCAACAGAATAGGAAATCCTTAAAACAGAGCGAGAATAGGGAATTTCTTGATAAATATTTGAAGCTAAATCAGATTTTGTTGCCATTTAATAGTTTACCGATTAAGTTGTTTTTAAACTTATAGTTTCAATGGACAAAAATTTTGAAAGAAACATTAAAATGTTATGAACTTTTTTCTACAGATGCTTTGACTTTTGCTGGGTCGTAACATAATTTAATCAAAGTAGTATGACCCCGTAAACCTTTTCCGCTCGTAACGGTTTGTATAATACCTAATGATTCAATATCTGCAATATACTCTCTGAACCATCTAGAAGAACGGGTGGATTTTCCCCATTTTTTGCACACAGAACAATAACGTTCGTAAACTTCACCCGACGAATATAATTTCTCACCTACTTCGTCAATAAGACGCTTGTAATGAATTTCTTCTACTAAGGTGGCAAGTCCATATAGTAATAATTTTTGATGTTCGGGTAAAGTAGAAATAATTTCAAATGCTTTATCTTCATCTGCAATTTTTCTTGCTTCTTCTACTTCTTTGTCGGTAATTCTTTGAAGGTTTTGAGATTCTGCTAGTTCGCCGGCTCTTGACATTAGTAGTAAGGCATAACGAGCATCGCCATTTTCAGAAGCGGCTATTGCGGATGCTAAGTTAATTGCGCTTTCTTGAACTATATCAGGTTTAAATGCAATTCTGCATCGCTCAGTAAGAATTTGAGAAAGCTGAGTGGCATTGTAAGGTTGAAAAACTAATTCTTCTTCACAGAGTGAACTTATACTTCGTGCATCTAATTTGGATTTGAAATTAACGCGGTTACTTATTCCAATTAGCGATAGCGTACCTCTTAAGTGCAAATCATCATTAGTTCGAGTTAGAGTATAAACTAAACTATCCAAATCCCCGACTAAATCTATTTCATCTAAAAGAATGACAATATGTCTGGCGTGATTTTGCGCAGGATTGGCGTGGTCTGAATTCTTTGCGTTATTTTCAATCCAATCCACTAATTCTTCATATAGTAGAGTAAAAGAATGACCAGATTTGGCAAAATTATGTTTAATTTCACTTAATATTTTCTGAAGAACTTTGTAACGTGAATCGTAAACTCTACAATTCATATAGAAAGTATAGATTCCATTTGAACGATAAGGTTCTAATCGATTGAGCACTAATCTTGCACTTGATGTTTTACCAGAACCAGTTTTACCATAAATAAATATGTTTTTTCCTTTTTTTCCGTTAATTATGGGAGCAAGAGCCACCATCATTCTTTTTAGCTCTTCTTCCCTGTATAGCAACAAATCGGGGACAAAGTGTGGAGAAAGAGCATTCCTATCTTCGAATATTTTATTTGAATTTAAAATTTCTTCGAAAGTCGTCAAATCGGTCCACCCCCTTTATTCTGTTTAAGTTAAATGATTACTTAGATAAAATAACTTAATGTGTAAATGAAATAATTAACTAATAAAGGATTTTGTAGATAGTGGCATTTAATTTAAAAAGGAAATTGATGAAAATTCAATTAAATTTATTGGAAAATGTTTAGAATAAACGAGTTAAATCGCTCATAGCGAGGTTTTTTAAATAAGAACGCTAATCAGTGATTAAAACATTTAACATTTTTAAATTACAAAAAAAGTTATTAGATAAAAAAACACGTAAGGTGGTAATGTTGGGAATCTTTTCGGATATTTCAAAATCTTTCGGTAATTCGTCAAGTACTGATTCAGGAATGGATGTTGATGCATTTATGTCAGCTGCTGAATCTAAACAAGTAGTGGACCAAGTTCAGCAAAACGCAGATGCTTATGTAAAACCAGTTTCATTGCAAACAGAATCAGACATCAAGATTGTTGAACAAGAATTAATGAAGAAAAATATAGTTCTATTAAACATTACTCCATACGCTAGAAATCCAACTAGATTAAAGGATGCGATTGCTCAACTTAAAACAGTTATTGTTAATTTAAATGGAGACATTGCAAGAATTGATGACGATAAAATACTCATCACTCCAACTAACGTGAAGATTGTCAAGAAAATCAAATAAAATCATCAAAATCACTAACAAATAGATTCGTTTGATTTTTGTGCGATTCTTTATATATTAAGAATTGATGAAGGATTAGTAGTTACTATGATTTTGGATGCGCCCACATTTAAACTTAATTTAACACCAGAAGCAGCGCTTTCAATTATTCAATCCGAAATTAATCGCAGAGCATATAAACAATGGGAAGTTGAAGAGATTCGACTAATTTATGTACCATATTACATATTTTCATTTGATGTGAGTGCAGAAGGTACTGCACAACCAACTGGAAAGGCTGGATTAAATGCTAACACCGGAGAATTAGATGAATTTACTCCGAGCATTTTAGAAAGACCATTAAATAAAATTAAAGCAACTGATTCGAGTTCAGAATCCGAGGTTGAACCCACCAATATTCCTAGAAACGATGTTGATAGAGTAGCATCAGTAAAAATCGCTTCTAGTGTGGGCTTAAAAAAAGATAATATCACCATTTCTGCTATTTCAAAATACTATTTTCCATTTTATAGAATCTGGATAAATGTCGGTGGAGATTCGGGAAATTCTTACACGGTCAATGTAGATGCAATATTAGGCGCACCGCTTGGAGTAGAAGGAATATCACCAAGAAAGCGCGGATTTGAAGAAGACGCCACCATAGTAATATCAAAATTAAATACTCCGTCTGGTTGGGTAGAATTATTTGGAACTCTTCCAAAATTAATATCTGGAGGCAGTGGACCGCTTAAAGAAGCATTATCATCTAAAACTAGCAGATGGGTTATTCTAGCAGCAGTAATTGTATTGTTGTTATTACTGACATTTAGAGGAAGTTCGGTATCAAATAATTGTTCAGCAGATACTGGATTTGTTGGGCAAAAAGGATTTTTGGGATTAAGCCCCGCCCCGATTATTCCCAAAGTTGCAAGTGATGGAAAAAGGTATGTTGATGTTACGTGTTCTTTTGTCGATAATGGAAATGCCGCATCGAGTGCCTGTTCTACTGCTACATTACAGATTAATGGAGTTCCAACATCGATAATCAATAGCACTTGCGTATATATGCAAACTCCATCAACACCTTATTATGGCAAAATTACATTGGCTTGGTATTTGAATGAAACTCCACAAGCAACTGCCAGTTCAACATACGGAATTGCCTATCACTAATATTTCTTTTCTTATGTTGTTCTTTTGGCAAGTTTTATCATAGGAGATAAAACGGCAACTATACTTTTGATTTCTTCATTTGATGCTTTGGAACGTTCGATAACATTCTTAAAGGCATTTGAAACTTTTATTGGATGACGAACAGAACTTTCTTTGCTCGCTAATTTGAAAAACATATCTTCTGCTAATTTTCTGGTTTT
>JAJXUZ010000056.1 GCA_021782355.1 Microcaldota archaeon
ATCAGCAGCTCCATCCGATACGAATACTGAAGCTTCTGGTGAAAATTCCGAAATAACCATTTCTAATTGTTTGACAACTTCTTTTTGGGCAGCAAAACTTCCTGCTCTGCTTCCAGTAAGCGTGCATACTTCAACAATGTGGTCTTTTGATAATTCATCGTAAAGCTTAACTCCTTCAAACATTGCGTTTGAATCGACATCTTCTGGGTCTGCAACCGCCAATTTACTTGCTGCTTCTAAATTCTGTTTTCTTCCAATAATTGGACCCTTAATTTTTGTTTTTTCGTGAAGGTCGTCATCACTATCTACTACAATAATCAAAAGTCTTTTTGCATCTGCCATTTACAATTCCTTTTCCGTATTTATTTTGTCGATTTACTTATTTAATAGTCTCGGATTGAACCTTGAAGCAGCTTATTCTTGCTCTAAAAAATTAAAATTATAACTGATTTTTATTTTTAAAAATGGAACAAAGGTTTAATAGTTAATTACCACCCAATAGTAGTAATAACATTCGTGATAATATGTCCGATTCACCAAAATCTTCAAGTGGTTCGCCTAACATTTCATTAGGCCGACAAGCAGCGCTTTTTCTATTATTGGTAGCTGGAATAATTTCTGTTGTTTATGCCGGAATAGTCGGAATGCAAGTTTATCCTCTTTTATGGGCTATGATTTTGTTTGCTGCGGCAGGATTATTCTATTTATCACCTAGAATTGCAGAATTTATGGAATATGAGCGAGGAGTATTTTTTAGATTTGGAAAATTCAATTATGTTGCCTCAGCAGGTATTCATCTTTGGTTTCCTGTTTTTGATTCTTATCAAAGAGTAGATATGCGTGTTTTTAGAGTACAAGTTCCTGTCCAACCTGTAATTACCAGTGATAATATTACGGTTAAAATTGGCGTAGTTTTTATGGTCAAAGTGACTGATGCTAAAAAAGCAGTTTTGGAAGTAAGAGATTATAAACACGAAATTACCGACCTTTCATCTGCTGAATTAAGAAATGCAGTATCAAAATACACTCTTCAAGAAGTATTGGACGAAACCGATAAAATTCACGACCAAATGGTAGTTGCAATTGAAAGAATTGCAAGTTCTTGGGGTCTTCAGTTGGCCCGCCTTGCAGTTGAAACAATAGAAATTCCACCAGAAATTAAAGCTGCAATGGACGCAAGAAGACAGGCAATTGAAAGAAAAGCAGCAATTGAAACCAACGCTCAAGCAAGAAAATCGGTAATTACTGTATTAAATGAAGCAGCAGGAAACTTATCACCAACTACGATGGAATTTTTGTATCTTGAAACATTACGTAGAATGGCAGATGGTAAATCAACTAAAATTGTTTTGCCTATGGAATTAAGTAAAATTGCCGAATTTGCAGCAAAGAAACTTGGGAATTCAACATTTCTTTCAAAGGAATAATTCGGGTTTAATTTTATTTGCTAGGAGAAACGCGTGTAGTGCCCATCGATTTGCATTTTTATCTTTAATTAATTTTTCAAGAACTTTTTTAGGTTCCATTAATTTTACTTCTAACTTTTCAGAGTCGTCTAAATTCTGATTACTTATTTTAACACAATTAGTTGCAATGTAAATCATCGATTTTCCAATGCTTCTTGATGGGTCAGAATAACCTTCTCCAATCTTTATCAATTTTCCACAACTATAACCAGTCTCTTCTTTCATCTCTCTTTTTGCCGCTTTAGTATAATCTTCATTTTTTTCAACTAACCCTGCTATTGGTTCAATAAACCATTTTCTAGCTCCGTGACGATAGACATTTACTAAAATTAATTTTCCCATTCTGTCAAATGCAACTATGCTTACCGAATTTCTAATTCCTTTTAAAACAAAGTAATCAAAAGTTTTGTTGCCACTTTTGCAGGTTTCTACCCAAACGGGCATATAGGGGTTGTTTAAAAGTTGTTTTTGGTTAATAATTTTGAATCCTTTATCCATCTTGTAATATGTAGTATTCAATTTGACTTATTTAAATTAGAACCCAGAATTTTTTTTATTAATTGAATGTCAATACTCTACTTTCAATCATTGCCGCAACTGCCAGAAATACAATTGACAAAGCAAATAATCTTGCAGTATCAAACAACATCGTTTGGGTTTGCTGAGGAGTTTTTTTTGAACCATAAGTGATTGTTTCTGATAATAAACTTCCCGCAAGTGCCATTATCAAATAAGCAAATAATTCCAATGTCCCGTGAGGAAGTATTCCCAAAAAAGCAGTTATAATTCCAGATAAAATGGCCGATAAACCCAAACCAGTATTTTGAGCGGTATTTCTTGCCACGGTTGCTAAAAATGCCGCAATAACCGAAGCATTCCAAGAAAGAATTACAATCGAGCCGATGTTATAGATTAAACTAAGCAACAAAACCAGTCCAACTACTTGTAAATTATGGAAAAATATCAATTGAAAATTTACCAGTGGGGTATTTTGAGAAAATGTATTTATTGCATTTCCAACAGCAACAGGATTTATTGCAAGTAATTCTTGATATTGGGTGTTAAATAGTTGAACTGAAATACTTGAAGAAAAGTAGAGCATCCAAAACAGATACCCTACTAAAAGTCCAAAAAACAATGCTGCTAAAACAATTAATGTAGTTAAGTTTCTTTGAATAAATGAAAGTGGAGTATTATTGGCATATTCTGTAAAAACATCGTAATCAAATATTTTCTGCAAAAAAGGAGCTGCTGCCACTGAACTAAACCCAACAATAATTATGCCAGTAGACGAGAATCCCGAAGCACTAGAAAGCCAAACTGCTACTGTAGCAAAAACAATACCTAGTAAGACAATTTTCCATGGATGTAAATAGGCATCTTGAGGGCCAATTAATGATTCGAGAACCACAGAACGCTTAATAAAACATTTAAAATATAAACAATTGCAAGGATTTGTTGCCCAGAGCAAACGCTTAATTATAAGTTGTCGGTCAAATATTTATTGACTTAATTGTATTTTATACTTAAAAATCATCATTGCAATTTTATTATTATTTATTGCAATAATTGGAATTCATATGGTTCAAGAAAATTTAGTAGTTCCCGGAGAAGTTTTAGGTGTTAGCGAAGAGTTTGTCAATGGTTTTGGCACTCTTGAAGACGCAGAAGGTAAAATCTATGCCATTTTTGAAGGAAAGATTGAAAAGAATTCTTCAAAAAGAAGCATCAGTATCGATGCCTCGAAAATTGTACGTCCACTTCAATCAGGAGATTTAGTATATGGTCGAATAGAAGACCTGTATTCATCTATGGCACTTGTAACTTTTCAGCCAGTAGTTAACGGAAACATCTATCCTTCTGGCGGAGGTTCTGCATTTATCAGAATATCCGAACTTGATGATTCATATGTTCAAAGTCTTTCAGACCACATAAGAATAGGGGATATGATTAAAGCAAAGATTGCAGAAATCAAACCACTTGCAACCTACCTTACAATAAAGGAATCAACTTTAGGAGTTATATCTGCTTATTGCAGCAAAGATAGATTCCAAATGAATTTAATTAACAATCGTTTTGTTTGTCCAAACTGTTCAAATTCAGAAAGAAGAAAAATTATTGGCAATTCAAATAAAAATCAAAACCAACGACCTCAGTTTAATTCTAGGTCAGCTGATTTTAATTCTTCTCGACAAAATAGACATAGGCTTTAGTAGGTGAAATTTATGGAACTTAAAATCGTGAATAAAGATAAGGGAATTTTAGAAGTTCAAGCAAACGGAATGGATGAAGGCTTAGCACATTTCATTTCCAAAAAAGCACTAGATGGAAAAGCCGGTTTTGCTGCAGTTTCATTAGACCATCCATTGACTGGAAATCCGATTTTTCACATTCAATCATCCAATCCAAAAGAGACCTTGGCGGATGCTGCAAAAGAAGCAGAAAAAGAATTAACCGAGGCTGAATCATCGATTGAAAAAGTCAGTCAAAAATAGATTCGTTGAACCTGACAAATTCCAACGCCAAACCAAGAAGAGTAAGACCACCCTTTTTGGTTTAAATTTGTCGTTTTTAGTTGTTCTCTGCATTTTTCTTAGCATTATTGCCTATTTTTCTACTCACCTTCAAATTTTCTCCTTACTATTTCTTGCATTAATTGCAGCTTATTTTTACTATGATTTATATCCTTCAATGTTCGAAAAAGAATCACTTATTCCTCTATTAAAAGAAGCAACCTTAGCCCTATTCTTCGCATTTTTAATATGGTCATCTTTGCAGTTTTTACTTAACACTTCTTCTCCAATCAATGTGGTTACTTCGTGCAGTATGCAACCATACTTAAATCGAGGAGATTTGATTATAGTTTCTGGAAGCAAGTTAACTGTTCCACAATACTACTTTAACGGAACTTTAAACGATTTGCAAAAAGAAATATCTATTCAAAAATCTGCTTGCACTATTACTACCGGACAAACAATACAATATTCTTATTGCACATCCGGAATATACTTTAATGGTCAAAGCATTCCTGCAATCACTAATAATTCAGTAGTAGTTTACAACAGCAATTTAGCTGGAATTGGTTTAATAGTTCACCGCGTTGTAGTAGAGTTTTCTAACGGAACTAATTCGTTTTATTATACAAAAGGAGATAACAACCCAATTTTAGACCAAGAATCTTTTGTAGGTCCGATTAGTTCAAACAGCATAGATGGAAAAGTAATTGCAGTAATTCCTTATGTTGGATATTTGAAGTTGCTTCTATTTTTAGATTTAAGCAATCCAGTTGGCTGCGGAACCACGGTTAATCAGTTACCAACCGGCATTCAAATCCAATAAACTTGCGAATTTCTTGCAAAGCCTTTATTATGCTTTTCAAAGCCAAAATTTCATACAGGTTTTTAATAAATAAAAAAAGTGATAAAAATGCAAGCAATAATCTCTGATGCTAAGTTTTTCAAATCTTGTTTAGATGCCATTGCGAATTTAGTCGACGAAGGCAATTTTCAGATTACCGACAAGGGAATGTACCTTAAAAGTATGGCCCAACTTCAAATTGCTATGGGAGAATTTAATCTCCCTCCAGAAGGTTTTCAGAAATTACAATCAACATC
>JAJXUZ010000057.1 GCA_021782355.1 Microcaldota archaeon
AGTTAATGTCGCCCAAATTAAAAACGAAATCTGTTTGGCAAACCCACTCGGATGCAACTAAATATCAAAAATCTACCTGGGCAGCAAAACAACTGTCCGGGTTCTTTCTTCTTTTAATTTAAAAAAAACTATTTTTTATTTAATAATAAGAATAAGTGGTCTTTATCATAAGGAGACAAATCTATTTGTGAAAGTATGTTAAAATGAGGCCCTAATTCTTCGATTACTGATTTAAAAATTACATTGGGGTCGGCAATTGCATTTATAGAACGTGCTTTAATACAAATTAATGCGTGACCTCGGTCACTTAAATACATTTTTGCATTCTCTACTAAAATTCTCACTTGTTGGTCATCTGCAACGTCTTGATAAATAACATCAACGTTTCCGTTTGCTTCTTTATCAATAGGCAACGAATAAGTATTTGGTAATCTGGCATCTGCTAATAACGGTATCATATTTTGTCGATATTGACAAACTTTAATCAAATCCATCATTGAACGCTTGGCAAATTCAACACAAAAAACTATTCCATCTTCACCAACTATATCACTTACGTGACTGGCGGTTGTTCCGGTGGATGCCCCCAGATAAAGGACTTTAGAACCGGGTTGAATAGGTAAATCTTCTAATCCTTTAATAATAGCTGCAGCTAATTTGCTTCTAAATGGATTCCAAATTCTTAATTGCTTATCAGTTAAATCGATTAATTGCTCGTTGTACACTTTTTGGCCATAAACTAAATTGGCTGTTGCAATGTTATCATTTAACTGATAAACTCCATTAAAAATTTCTTTTGGACTGCTAGACATATTTTTCAGCTTTTTGAAAGTTTATCAAATTCGCTGTTTGGAACATTTTTTAGAATTTTAGATAAACGTTTATCCAAATCGGCTTTTAATTTGTCAGCAATGAAGTTTCCGGTATACGTATCTGCCTTTGAAGCAATGGCAAGTTTGGCTGCCAATGAGCGAGAAATCTTACCTCTTGCTTCTAGTGGAGCGGATCGAATCATTGATGATTGAAATATAATTCCGTGTTTTGGTGGTGCGGTTCCTGACCTTAAGTGTTTGAACAGGGCTTTTTCAGCACCTATTACTTGAATAGTAGATGCAGGCATCTGAGCTAATTTTTCCATTCCACCTGCAACAGAAAGAAGTCTTGCTGATACTAATGGATCAAGTAAAGTGGATAAGTTTGGTAATTTCTCACTTGATTCAATAGATACAAATTTTTCAAGAGCTTCTCTTGATACGATAATAGAAATAATGGCATTTGATAAATCTTTAACTGCTTGAATCTCTTGTTCGGTAAAGTCCACACCATAGCTATTTTGAGCATCGGTAATAATTTGTGTTGCTTTTGTGGCACCGATTAACTTCTCTAAAGTATCATAATCCATATTCTGCCTGCTACCGGTTTCACTTATTACTCTGCAGTAAGATTCTTCATTATCCAACTTGAACTCTGGAAAATGAATTCTCCACCATTCGTCCAATCGTGAAAATAATAGAGACTTTGCATAATCTAAATCATCGATTGAACGAACTGCTTGAATTAAACTTGCACCCTTGCCAGTATATGCTTCTTGTACTTGTAATCTGGCAGCATTTAAGTAGGAGTTTCTATCTGCGTAACCATCAAATGAATCACCAGATGAACGTTTCTTGAAATCTCTGAAATTATCAGAATTTTTCCTGCCAAAATCTTTTGAATCATCAAAGCGGGATTTTCTTGAACCTAAATCTCTTTTTTGACCATAACTTGATCTAGAACCAAAATCTCTTCGTTGGCCAAATCCTCCTCTTGAACTGGATTCTCTTCGTTGGCCATAACTTGGTTTTGAATCGAAACTTCTTGAACCTTCTGAACGGGGTTTTGAATCAAAATCTCTTCTTGCTCCATATCCAGACCCAGAGTCTCTGCGGGGTTTATTAAAAGAATTGTCTTGAGAACCATATCTTGGCTTTTGGTCACCGTAAGATTTTGAACCAGACTCCCTTGATTTATTTGAATAGGGTTTTGAAGAAGAACCAAAATTTGATGAGCCCTTACCTTTAAATGAACCGAAACTTCTGCTGGGTTTACTGCCTCTTGAATCTGAAGAACTAGAATCTGACCTTTTTGAATTGTCAAATCTTTTCTTTCCCTTGAATTTATTAGAATTGAATGCCATTATACTCTACCTGCCTAAAAATCCGTTTAAAATTAATAATAATATTAGGTTAATAACTTATATTTAATATTCCGTTCTAAAAGCAATTAGATGAAAAAAACTGAAAATAATAAAAAAACAGCAATTATAGTTCCAGCATACAATTGCCAGGAAGATTTGGAAAAACTAGTTGAAAAATTAAAGAAAACGGGATATTTCTTAATTATAGTGGATGACCATTCAAAAGAACCACTTAAAGTTAAAAAGGTGGAAAATCTTCGGTTGATTCGGCATCAAAGAAATTTTGGCTATGGCGGAGCAATAAGAACCGGCATAAAATATGCTCTAAAAAACGGATTCGAATATATGGTTTTAATTGACGGGGACGGACAACACTTTCCAGAAGACTTAGAAAAAATGCTTGCACCCCTCTATGATAATTCAAGTGATTTTGTTACGGGTACACGTTATGGAAATATAAAATCAATTGGATTTGAACCACACAGGGATTTTGGAGTAAGAATAATTACTGCGTTGGCTAATTTAAGCACAGAGAATAATTTAAGTGATTTTCAATGTTGTTTTAGGTCTTTTAATCGACCAGTTGCCCAAAAACTTAGTCTAAATGAGGATGGAATGGAAGCGTCAATAGAAATGGTAAATGATGTAAGTAAAAATGGATTTAGAATTCTAGAAGTTCCAGTTAAAGTTACTTATGAAGTTAAAAATGCTCATTCGAATAACATAATAACTCACGGACTTAAACTCGTAAAATATTGCGTTAAAGTGAAATTATTAGAAAATGAATAAAATTAATTTTTTGGCATTATTTTTAGTTTTTCTATTGTCAATCAGCTTCACCAATGCACTTTATGTTCAAATTACCACGAATTCAACCTATTCAAACTCATATAATTCGAATTCTAAAAGTATAACTGCAATTGTAAATGAATTGAATTCGGGGAACGATGTTGCTAGACAAACAAGTTTTAGTATTTGGACAAATGAGCTTGGACTAAATTTTCCTATTACCAATATCGGTGATTTGAATCAAAATCAATACATTAGTACTCCGGTTGTTTCGAATGTTTCGGGTCAATTAATAGCAGGCACCTGGCCTTTTGCTATTATTACAAGTTATTCAGACCAAAACGGAGTAATATACTCCAGCGTTACGCCAAATTTGATTACCATTGGACAAGAAACTCAGAATTTAATTTCAATTAAAAGTCAACCAATTTCCATAATAGAAAATTCTCAAAATAATTTGGCAGTTAATGTTTACAATTTAGAAAACAGTTCCAAAAATATCTTAGTAACTTTGGTTTTGCCACTTGAACTATCAAGCAATAATTCTTCAATAGTTAGTAAAAACATTTCTTTGGGCCCAAAGCAATTTCAAACAATTAACTTCGTAGTAGATTCAAATTCAGCTGTTGCTCCAAGTTCTTATGTTGTTGGAATATATGCACAAACTTACGAAAATGGAATTGAAAAAACCGAACTGAGTAAAACTATTATAAATATAATTAAATCTCCACCCTATTTTCTTTATTATTCGGTATCAACCTTAGGCCTAGTAATCTTAGTGATTATTGGTTATTTCGTTTACAATAAAATTGGGAATAAAAATGGAAAATAAAAAAAATAATGAATTTGAACAAATCTTAAGCTTGTGCTCACGAAGAGGATTAATTGTACCTAGCAGTTCTGTTTACGGAAATTTTGCGGGATTTTATGATTTTGTCGGTTATGGCGCTCAATTAAAAAGAAATATTGAAAATTACTGGTGGAAATATTTTGTTGAATCGAGAGAAGATATGATAGGGTTAGATGGTGCACTAATTACCCCTGCAGCAGTTTGGAAAGCAAGTGGACACTTAGAAAACTTCAATGACCCATTAGTTGAATGCATTAAATGTAAAAACAAATTCCGTGCAGATTCATTAATTGAAGAGCAGGCAAAAATTGCAGTTGATGGTGCGAACAGCGCCAAACTTGAAGAATTAATTGAAAAACACAATGTAAAATGTCCAAATTGTGCGGGAAAATTAATAATGCTTCAAAAATTCAATTTAATGTTCAAGCTTAACGTGGGTGCACAATTTACCGAAGATTCAATTGCATATTTAAGAGGAGAAACAGCTCAGTCTATTTTTATTAATTTCAAAACTGCAACAACTGCATCAAGAAAGCAACCTCCGTTTGGAATTGCTCAGGTTGGAAAAGCATTTAGAAATGAAATTGCTCCAAGAAATTTTGTATTCAGGCTTAGAGAATTCTCTCAAATGGAAATCGAGTATTTTATTCATCCGAATAAATTAAATGATTGCGAACTATTAACAGAAGAATTAGAAAAAGAAGAAATTAGATTTTTAACTTCTCAAGACCAAGTAAACTTGCAAGAAGGAAAAGTTTTTACAATTAAACAAGCATTTGAAAACAAAATTGTTAAAACTAAATGGCACGCATATTGGCTTGCAACTGCCCACAGATTTTTAAGAAGTTTAACAATTAACCCAATTAAATTAAGAGCAAGAGAGCACCTTAGTAGTGAACTATCTCATTATTCGAAGGAAACTTGGGATATTGAATACCAATATCCTTGGGGATTTAAAGAACTATTGGGAATTGCAAACCGTTCTGATTTTGATTTAACCAATCACTCTAAACATTCAGGAAAA
>JAJXUZ010000058.1 GCA_021782355.1 Microcaldota archaeon
ACGGACAGGGAATATTGACAAATGTTACAGTGCAAGCTATTGCGGGTTCCGGAAGAATTTTCATTGATGTTAAACCTTATTTTTCAATTGATACTCAACAATCAGTAAAAAGAGCAGTAGAACAGGGTGCAGCTTTAGCAAATAAAAACTTATCAAACTTCGATGTATTAGTTCAAATTAATACTGATGCTCAATCAGTCGATGGACCTTCGGGTGGAGCAGCTATTACGTTATTAACTTATGCTGAATTAAGTGGAAAATCTATAAGGTCAGACTTTAGTATGACTGGAACAATTAATGCTGATGATTCAATTGGTCAAGTCGGGGGAATTCTACAAAAAGCTCAGGCAGCAGCCTCTAATGGAATCAAAGTGTTTTTAGTTCCATCCGGTCAATCTTTTCAAAATGGCACTGATTTAACTGTTTATGGACCAAGTCATTGGGGAATGCAAGTACTTGAAGTAACAAATATGAGTCAAGTTATTGCGATTGCATTTACTCCGACTGGTTCGGCAGTAAACGTTCAACCAAAACAAATTCAAGCCCCAGTAAAATTAATGAATATTACTCCAGATAATCAATCAAGTTTGTTGACTTCTTTTGTGTATTCTACAATCAACGAGTCAATGAGTGAATTAAATACACTTAATTCAACGGGTAATTTATCAGCTGGCGATTTGAATAATTTCTATAGTTCATTAAATGACAGTTCTCAGCTTTTAAATGAAGGTTATATTTACTCAGCTGCAAATGAAGCTTTTTTAACTAAAATCCAAATTGAATATGTAAATTTTGCAAACTTAAGTCAAAGTCAAATGCTAACTGATGACCAGGATCTATTAAATCAAGCAAACAATATGCAATCGCCAACTAAAACATTAAGTAATTTTGAATGGGTGGCAACTGGAGATTTAAGATATTATTGGGCTATCAATCAATTAAATTTGGTTAAAAAGGACTTAGAAAGTGGTTCCCCTAACTTACCAAGCGATGGATATGAATTAGCTATTGCATCAAATTGGTTAAGTGCATCAAATCAACTATGGCAGATTGGTAATATTACAGCAGATAATCAGAGTCCAATAAATGAATTATTAGTAAGAAATTTTGCTGCAAATGAAATTAAACAGGCTCAAAACGCAGTCAATGCTTCAACAAATCCAAGTTCAGATGCAATCAGTCATATTCAAACTGCATACTTAGAATATTCATCCGGAGCATATATTGCAGCTTCACTTGATGCGGCTTATGCGTATGCTGTTGAAGCTTCAAATGATAATTTTGATAGTCAATTTCCGCAATATGCAATTAATCAGGTTGGAAATTATAGCCAAATCCAAAATTATACCAATTCGGTTTGGGCAAGATTGTATTTTGTACACGCACTATACTATGCACAATACTATAATGCAACAAGTGACCCATCTACTGCATCTAATGCTTTGGAATTAAGATATTTGGCAGATACTTTCGAACAAGTAGTAAGTGAAATTCCTACAGTATTGGCATCCACTTCAATTGTTAGTCCAACTTCTTTGAATAACAATACTGCAAGTATGGCTTATCAAATGAATGTAAATAATGCTCAAAACAACTGGGGAAACTTAAATTACAATGGTCAAATGAATTTACTTGTTTTACTTATTATTGCTGCTGGTGCATCAATTTTGCTTGTTGCTTATTTGACCACTAAAAGGAATAGAGATAATAAAAAATTAAGTAATTCGGTGAATTACAATTTTGCTGATAAATCCGAATTTGATTCGTTGGACAAAGCATTAATTGAAGGTAGAATAAGTGAACGTACTTATTTGAGCTTAAAGGCAAAAAGTAAAGTTAAACCAACTGTTGCGTCAAAACAACAAAAAATACAAAAAACAATGAAAGAAAATAAAAACTAGTGAAAAATAAAAGTATTTAATAATAAAAACACATTAATCTAAATAGTGAAAAACCCTATCAAATACTTTATATTTTTCCTTTTGACATTTGTTGTTTTTGGCGGACTTGCCCACGCAGATTGTCCGTTTATTAGTTCATCAGTTTCGCCTTTAATTTCAACCTCTAATGGAACATCAAGTGCAATATACACAGTAAGTGTGATGAACATTGCAGGTACCAGTCAGCAGGTATCAGTAAGTGCTGCTTGTGACTCTTCAATGTTAGATTGTGCATTTTTAGATTTACCAAGTCCTTTTGTATTACAAAGTGGACAAACTCAATTGGTGCATTTACAAGTAACTCCGTTAAATTCAAATAATCAAACTTTGTATATTCCACTAACTATAAGTGGCGGGAATTTTGCAAGTTCTTGCTCAAATAATGATAATTTAACTTTAAATGTAATAAACAATGCAAGCGTAGAAAATTCATCAGTTACTGCCACCATTGTCAATCCTAACATTCCTTCTGCAACTGAAGGAGCAAATATGCAGTTGCAAATCCTTGTTAGTAATCCAACAAATCAAGACGCTTATGTAAGCATATTAAGTGGACAGCAACAAGGAAACCCACTTTATCAAAGCACAAGTTCAAATCCTTCTACTTTTAAACTTCCAGCAGGTCAAAGTCAAATATCAACTATATGGTTTGGAGTGCCCTCAAGTTATCCCGGGGGATTGATTCAATTTCCATTAGACGTTCAAGTTGCTTATACTGATGGGGCTTTAAATGATATTTCAGTACCTGTTCAATTGTTTGTTTATGCGCCAAGATTATTTCTTCAATTAACAAGTTCACCAGCTTCATTTACTTGTGTGAACGCTTTTGCGGGAAATTCCACCCAATTAAACTTCCAAATTACTAATTGGGGAGATATTTCTGGTCCCTTCCAAGTTAATTTCAACTCGGTACAATCAGTTCAACAAATTATGAGTTTGAATAATCAGCTTTTAGGATTAAATTCGGGAGAAAGTTCAAATGTAGAACTTAATTTTACTCCCAATAATCAAACCATTCCTGGTCAGTATTTCTATACACTTAATGTAAGCTATCTAAATTATCCTGCAATTCTATATTCGGGTTGCGTAAACATTCAACCAGTCTACGGAGTAGTAGCTCTATCCAATCAAACTTATACTGTTCAGAGAGGAATTAGCCAAAATATTCCAATGGTAATAAGCAATAATGGCTCTGTTGAACAAAATTATTCGATTTCATACAACCCGAACCCAATTAATGGACTTGCACTTAATTTAGACCAACAGGCATTTAGTTTGTCTGCTGGACAAAGTATCACAGTAAACTTTAATGTTCAAGCTGATGGTTCAGTTCAACTTGGTTTGCAATCAATTCCATTCTACATTACTTCGACAAACTCAAGTACTGAAGGAAACTTGAATTTATTTATTGTTTCAGACAATCAAAGTGGAAGTTCACCGTTAAACATAGTTGCTCCAAGTCAAACAACTGCATATAATGGAATAAGCAGTCAAATTCCAGTCATAGTGGAGAATAATGGACCGAATAATATTGATTCTGTTCAATTGTTGACAAATGGCTTTCCAACTGGTTTTGTTAATGTGTTAAATGGACCACAAACTATTCCTGCTGGCCAAAATCGAACTTATTTAGTAGAATTTGACATTCCTGCTCAAATAAATCAACCAGGTCCACGAAATTTGCAACTTTCCGCTATTTCTGGCCTAGAATCAGTATCATCTAATATGTTAGTAGAAATAACTAATGCAAAACCCAGCATAAGTTTTACAGTGAACGGAATTAATACCTCTACCAGTTCAAATGGACAGATAAGTTCTTTGAATTTGCAATTAGAAGTTATTAATGATGGAAATGTTCCTGCTTCAAATATTACTCCCTTACTTACTGCAACTGGTTATGCTGTAAACGGAATTGGACAATTAGACTTACAACCTGGAGAAAGTGGAACATTAAATGTTCAAGTTGAACCTACTGCTAATGACCCTGCTGAAAATGTGTTTCTTATGCTAAAAAGTCAACAGGGAGCAAATGAAATTAAAACTGTGAGCCTTCCAGCACTTTCCGTAAACACTACTTCGGATAACTATACTGAACAAATTATTGCTATTTTGCTTTTACTATTGGCAATAGTTGCTTTAGTTAAGAAAGATGAATTGGAAGCCATGCTTTCAAACTAATTTTTGATTTACTTTTTATATTGCGAAGACTTTGGTTATCCATTTATCGTCCATATTAAATAAAAAGTATTTGTGCTAAACTCTTTTTGAAACATACTAATGTCTGGGACTACTTAATGCTTTTTTTCGGTATAACCGAAGAAAAGTCGGTTTTTCGTGCACTCTAGCCTTCCTTGAACGCAATTCAGTTAGAGCTTTTTCAACTGGAACCTTTTCGATTTTTCCATCAGGATAGCGTAAATGGACATATGGAGATCCAAAGAATAACCGAGGATTACTTTTCAGCCAATTCCATAAATACTGCTTGGAAACGTTTTTTCCCCGATATTCAGCCATACGCGCGACACTGGGCATACTCAAAATGTCCAGCATAGCATTATGCCGTTTGGCTGAATAACTTGCAACAAAAGGATTTGATAAAATAAAGTCCACTACCTCAGATTTTTTCAAGTTAAAGAAGCGGCCGTGACTATCTTGAAAATCTTTTAACACTCGTTCGTGATTTAATCCTGCAAATCGCGGGGAAAGTAAGACTACTTGTCGGACTTTATCCTTAGATACAGGATATTCTTCGGTGCCATAAACATTTTGAATATCTTGAATTACTCGTTTGTGGTCTAACCCTGCAAAAGACGGGTGGTTAAAAACTGCTTTGCGGATTTCGTCTTTGGTTACGGGATTATCTTTGGTTCCGTATGCA
>JAJXUZ010000059.1 GCA_021782355.1 Microcaldota archaeon
CATTGGAACGGTTCAAGTTTAAGGAACTCTTAGTTATAAAACAGAATCAACAGAAATCTCGGTGGAGGGAGTGGACCCATTACATTACCTATCTTTCAATTCAGAATCCATTCAGTATGGAAGAATGATTAGTGAAAACTCCAATAACGAAGTTGTTTTGGGAAGCACAGTTGCTAAATCATATTTTACTCAACCTATTCCGATTGGAGCTCAGGTAAAATTAAATGGAAAATACTACAAAGTTGTAGGAATTTTAACTCCAATTGGAACTCTGGGTTCGGATGATTCTGCAGTCTTAACAGATATGAATTCTGCAAGAAAATTAGTAAATGGATTCCCTACTAATAGTTTCTCTTATATCGTAATTAAAGTAATTGACCAAAACAAAGTGAATGATACGGTTAATGCGATTACTCAAACATTACTGAACTTTAGGCACGTTACCAGTCAAACACAAGATTTTACCATAATTGCAGCCGGAAGCATATTGCAAACTATTGACGGAGTAATTAATGGAATTGCAATATTCATCGCTTTGCTTTCTTCTATTTCGCTTTTAGTAGGAACGGTGAACATTGCAAACACTATGTTTATGACCGTATTAGAAAGAACTAGACAAATTGGAATATTCAAAGCGTTAGGTGCTACAAGTTCAGAAATTTCAAGATTGTTCTTAATAGAATCAAGTATTTTGGGGTTGGTGGGAGGAATAATCGGATTGTTTGCAAGCTTTTTGATTTTAACTGTTGTTGGATTGGTTGCAAATATGGCTTTTCCAATTAGTTGGCAATTGGCGTTGGTGTCAATTGTTTTCTCCACCATAATTGGAGCGGTTGCGGGATTTTTCCCAGCTAAAAGAGCAGCGGGATTAAAACCAACAGAAGCATTAAAACAGAATTTCTAAGAATTGATTTTTTTGATAATATGAAAAAAGAATCTGCAATCTTTGTTTTTAGAAGAGATCTAAGAATTAAAGACAATACCGGTTTAATATATGCTTTAAAAGAAAACGAAAATGTAATTCCTGTTTTTATTTTAAATCCAGAACAATTATCTGGAAAATATTTTGGAAAGAAATCCGCTAAGTTTATGAAAGAAAGTTTGATTGATTTAAATAAAGAACTTGGAAAATATCATTCAAATTTAAGAATTCTTTATGGTAAACCATCTGAAGAAATTTTAAAATATGCAAAAGAAAAACAAATTCTCAGGGTTTATGCCAATAGAGATTATACTCCTTTTTCAATTGAAAGAGACAGGCTTATTCATAATTCTTTAAAGTCTGCTGAAATAGAATTTAAGCTTTATGAAGATTATCTTCTGAATTCACCGGAATTAATTGTAAGTCCTACTGGAAATAACTATAAAATGTTCTCGCCATTTTTTAATCGTTGCAAAATCAATCCAGTGAAATCTCCTCAAAATACCCCGGTTGATAAATTTTTAAAATCTGATAATTGTAACTTAGAAAAGTTAGATTTAATTGATTGTGATGAGAGTGAACTTCAAATTCAAGGTGGAAGAACCCATGCAATTAAAATCGTAAATAATTTGAAAAACTTTAAAGAATATAAGAATGAAAGAGATTTTCCATCAATAAATGGAACTACTAACTTTTCAGCTCACTTAAAATTCGGTACAATATCTGTGAGGGAACTTTTTTACAAAATTACCGAAAGTTTGGGAGAAAGTCATCCGTTAATTCGTCAGCTTTATTGGAGAGATTTCTTTACATATATTGCATTTAACAAACCCAAGGTTTTTGGAACTTGTTTTGTTGAAAAATATGAAAAAATTAAATGGAACGAAGACAAGGAATTTCTTGAAGCTTGGAAAAAAGGATTAACGGGTTTTCCCATTGTTGATGCAGGTATGCGTCAATTAGTAAAAACTGGTTTAATGCATAATAGAGTAAGAATGATAGCGGCATCGTTTTTAGTCAAAGATTTACACATTGATTGGAGAAAGGGAGAAGAATTCTTTGCTCAACACTTAATTGATTATGACCCTTGCGTAAATAATGGAAATTGGCAATGGTGTGCGTCCACCGGTTGTGATAGTCAACCGTATTACAGGATATTTAATCCGTGGCTTCAACAAGAAAAATTTGATAGCGATTGTATCTATATAAAAAATTGGGTTAGTGAATTAAAGGAATTAACTGCAAGACAAATTCATCGTTTATTTGAAGATTTTCCAAACGGCCTTAACTATCCCAAGCCAATTGTAAATCATAAAGAAGAATCAGAACTTTCAAAGGCAACTTATAGAAACATCTTGAATTGAATTAAGGAACGTGCAGAGGGGGGGATTTGAACCCCCGAACCCCTAAAGGAACAGGCCCTGAACCTGTCGCATTTGACCAAGCTTTGCTACCTCTGCATAAAAATATCAAAACTATATTAAACAAAACCAAACATAAAATAATTAATAAATAGTATTAGATTTTTTAAAAAATAAATTGCTTTTTAATTAATTAGTATAAGTTATCAATTTAAAAAATGGAAAATAATTTTCAAATTCACTCTAACTTCTCTCCAACCGGTGACCAACCAAAAGCAATTGAAGAGTTGGTTAAGTCAGTTAAAGCGGGCTCGAAAGCTACGTTACTCGGAGTTACAGGAAGTGGAAAAACTGCCACCTTAGCATTTGCAATTGCTAAACTTGGCAAACCAGCAATTGTGATTTCTCATAATAAAACATTGGCAGCCCAATTATTTGGAGAATTTAGAGAATTCTTTCCTAATAACAGAGTAGAATACTTCATTTCTTACTATGATTATTATCAACCGGAAAGTTATCTTCCTCAAAGCGACACTTACATAGAAAAAGAAACTCAGGTAAATGAAAGAATTGAAGCTATGAGACTGTCGGCAACCGCTTCGGTCTTATCTGGTGAGCCAAGTATTGTAGTTGCAAGTGTATCTTGTATTTACGGTTTAGGTTCGCCAACTGATTTTACTGGATTGTCATTAAATCTTTTTGTAAATATGGATTTGACTAGAAAAGAATTGATTGAACAACTATTAGTTGCTCAGTATGGAAGAAATGATACATCACCTGTTGCCGGATGTTTTAGAGCTAGGGGAGATGTAATTGATATTTTCCCGGCCTATACTGCAACATTTCTTAGAGTGGAATTAAGCGGAAATAAAATATCGAATATGACTGAATTTGATGCTTTGACAGTGAAAAAAATCAGAAATGTAAATAAAACAACTATTTTTCCTGCAAAACACTTTGTTGTTCCTAAAGAACGAATAGACAAGGCTTGCGCTTCAATTAAAGATGAACTTGCAGAAAGGCTTCCTCAATTAGGAGAACTTGAATCCCATCGATTGAAAAGCAGAGTGGAATATGATTTAGAAAGAATAACTGAATTGGGTTATTGTAATGGAATTGAGAATTATTCAAGACATTTTGATGGTAGAAAAAGCGGAGAACCTGCGTACTGTCTTTTAGATTTCTTTCCTGATGACTCAATCATAATAATTGATGAATCTCACGTTACTCTTCCACAAATTCATGGAATGAGAGAGGGAGACAGAACACGGAAAAAAGCGCTTATTGATTATGGATTTCGTCTACCTAGCGCCTATGATAATAGACCGTTGTCATTTAATGAATTTGAATTAAAATTTTTAAATAAAAGACCGGTAATTTTTGTTTCAGCTACACCGGCAGATTATGAAAAAAATACTTCAGCTGTTATAGCTCAACAACTTATTCGTCCAACGGGAATTGTGGATCCCCCAATTACATTAAAACCTATTGAAGGACAAACTCAAAGTTTACTTAAAGAAATTAAGGTAACTACTAAAGAGGGTTGGAGAACACTGGTTACAACTTTAACTAAAAGAATGGCTGAAGATTTAACGGACTTCTTAATTCAAAATGGAATTAAAGCACGTTATCTTCATTCTGAGATTGAAACTCTTGAAAGATCGGAACTAATTAGACAGTTAAGATTGGGTAAGTTTGATGTGTTGGTCGGAATTAATCTACTAAGAGAAGGAATCGATATTCCTGAAGTTGCTTTGGTTGCAGTGATGGATGCTGATAAATCGGGATTTTTAAGAAATACTACTAGCTTAATACAAACAATTGGAAGGGCAGCAAGAAATTCTTCAGGAAGAGTAATTTTCTATGGAGATGTAAAAACACCAGCAATAATAGAAGCAATGAATGAAACTGAAAGAAGGAGAAATTACCAGTTGGCATACAATAAAGTACATAATATTACTCCTAAAACAATAGTAAAGAAAATTTCTCAGGCAGAAGGAGATGTTGCAGAAACGGTTGATGCTAAAAGTATACCGAAAGCTTCGTTGCACACCGCAATTGTTGATGCTGAAAATGCTATGCAAGAAGCGGCAGAATCGTTGGATTTTGAGAGGGCAATTAAATTAAGAGATAAACTCAAGTTATTAAGAAAAAGAGCAACTGAAGCTTGATTGGGGGGAAAACCCCAAATAAAATATAAAAAAAGAAAGAAATTGAATTCTAATCAATTCGAACGGTTTTTGCTGAGTTGCTCTGGTCTGTTTTTTCTAAATCTAAAGTAACTTCCAGTAATCCGTTTTTATAAGATGCCTTTGAACTGCCAGGAATTACCTTTTTGGGTAGATTGATTTTCTTATGATATTTCCTATTTGGAGTGTCAACATCTACCATTACATTATTTTCACTTGCTTTAAGTGAAATATCAGATTTGTTTACTCCGGGAATTTCGGCGATTACTGCAATTTCTTTTTCTCGAA
>JAJXUZ010000007.1 GCA_021782355.1 Microcaldota archaeon
GACCCATCTTCTTCTGTTACTGTTCCAAGAATTCAAGAAATTGCAAACGCTCTTTCCATTCAATTTGAACAGGAAAATATTAGAAAACTTCAAGAAAACTTATCAATTGCAAACAATCAATTAAACGCCGCAAATTCAATTGCCACTTTAATTTCCGGCAAAGATTTCTCAGTATTAGCTGCTCAAACAACCGGATACTATACTCAACTTAATTCAGTTGGTTATGGTTCTTATAATTCATTAAACGCTTATTCTTTGATTCAGTTTAACAATATAGGTTATCCGCTCAATCCAAATCAATTATTGTATGTTCCCCAAGGCTCTACAACATCGTCTTCATTTGGAGGATTGCTTTCATCCATATCTGCTCAACAAGAAGCAATTAGCCTAGAGCAATATTATTCGGCTCAAGCATCAGCAGTTAAATCCTTAATTTTTTATGGCTCTTCAATTTACTCAAGTTATCAACAATTGGCTCAAACAAACCAATACAACGAAGTTGAACTTAAAGTTGCAAGTACTCAAATACAACTAGCAACAACTGCGGTACAAAACGCCAACACCATTTCATTTACTTTGTTAAATTCCATTCCAGTAACTGTAAACAATCCTTTTGGAAGCGGCAGAAGCGAGCTTGACTTTTTATTAGGTAACATTCTAGCACTGGTTATTTTTCAGGGTGCAGCAGCTGGCTTAGGGAGAGCAATTGCTGGAGAAAGACAAAACGGCTCATTAACTCGTGTATTTCTTACACCTACTTCAAGTTCAACTATAATTTTAGGTACTCAGGTGTTTTACTTAATACTTGAAGCGTTACGTTCAAGTTTGTTGTTGATAATTGCAATGGTATTATTCAACGTTACCATTTCAGGAAGCGTATTAGATTTCTTATTTATCATCCTTATCTATGCAATTGGCGCAACTGGAATTGGAATGGTCCTTTCTATTGTTGCCGCAAATCAAGAGCAATATCAAGCACTTTCATTGCTTGTAATTGTTCCAACAATTTTCTTATCTGGAGTATTTTTCCCAATACAAACATTGCCAAGTTATCTTCAATCATTAGCACAACTTTTGCCAATGGCATACGCTGCTGATGCAATGAGTGCAATTCTAGTAAAGGGTTTTGGTTTAACCCAAATAATGCCAGATATTTTATTCATAGCAGGTTTTGGAGCATTAACCGTAATTGCTTCAATTATGATGTTTCAAAGAGAATTGGTATAAAGAGTATAAAAGGTATAAATTGGTGAGATGGAGAATATGTCAACTGAAAACTATTTGAGCAAATTAATAATGCCACTATTTTTGATAGTCGCATTATCTGGTGTATTTTCTGGTCTAGCACACGCTGCTGTTGACCCAAATGTAGTTTTATCGAACTATTCATTAAGTTCGTTTCCAGCTGTTCCTGGTCAAACAGTGAATCTTACTATGGTATTTACTAACATAGTTTCCACTCCTTGTGCTCAAGAAGTTTCAGTTCAGTTATCGGATTCCTATCCACTTTCGTTATCCGGTCCTGACACACAATACTTCAACCACGATTTGTGTTTAACCGATAACGCTTCATCAAATACTCTAGTATTTCAAATCCCAGTAGACTCACTTGCCACCACCGGAACCTATCCAATTTCAGTAACTACTGACTTTCAAAAAGACTTTTTGAAATATTCTACCACCAATACAGTATACTTAAGAGTAATTGGACAACCAATTCTTTCAGTAAATTCACTTTCCACCAATCCAGTTGATATTTATCCTGGGGATTCCGGTTCAATGACTGTTCAATTCTCAAACACCGGAAACGGTCCTATTGAATCTGCAATTGCAACCTTAACGAGCAATTCTGCATTTGAAGTTAAATGGGCGGGTTCCACTCAACAGATTGGTAAAATCGACCCACATTCAACTGTTCAAGCAAGTTTCAATGTCGAAGCTCCAAAGAATCTTCCAGCAGGAAATTATCCATTAAACTTATCAGTAACTTACACTGATGAGTTTAACAACAGCCAAACTCAATATTATTCACTTATGTTTCCTGTTAAGCCAAAAGCAGAATTTGTAGCAAGTTCTGCAGATACTTTAGTAATTAATCAAAACGATTTAACTTCAGTATCATTGACTAATACTGGAAGCCAAGATGCAATGAAATTAAAAGTTTCAATTCAGCCAGTTTATCCATTTGGAACTGATGGAACAATAAGATATGTTGAAGATTTGGCTCCTGGTCAAACCGTTAACCTAACTTACTTAATTTCAGTTGACAAACAAGCAACCCAAGGTCAACAAATTGTAACTTTGGATTTAAACTACGAAAATCCAAATGGAAGAAAGTTCTCTGATACCGTAGATTTTGCACTTAATGTGCGTTCGCCAACCCTTACCGAGCAAGTATTGGGCTATTGGTATCTAGTAGTTGCTGCAATCTTAATCCTAGCATTTGTAATTAGAAAAAGAATGTCCGGACCAAAGAAAGCATAAATCTGCCAAATAAAACAATTTAGAACTTAATGGGGGCTTTTTTGCCCCCTAATCTTTCTGATTAAACCCAATACTTAAAAATCAGCTTCCTTATTATGAAATTATTATTAAAATATTTTTAGTTTTTTTGAAAAATTATTAATTCTTTAATTTTCTGTACAATTTTTAATTTTAGGGGGTTTTGTATGGATTCTTCATTAGACCGAAGCGAATTAGTGTGCAAGTCCTGTCAAACTAATTTAGAAAAAGTAGTTTCACTTGAAAAGTTTGATTCCAATGCCATTAAAATTCTCCAACAACCTGCAAGAATCATAATGTTTTCCTATCCGGTAAAAATGGATGATGGTTCAATTAGGGTGTTTGATGCTTATAGAGTTCAACACAACAATTCACGAGGTCCATTTAAAGGCGGAATTCGATTCCACCAATCAGTAAATTTAGAAGAAGTAATGACTTTAGCATTTTTAATGTCAATGAAATGTTCAGTAGTTAACATTCCATTTGGTGGTGGAAAGGGTGGAGTAGTAGTTGACCCTTACAAATTATCTTCCAATGAACTTGAAAAAGTCTCAAGAGGATATATTCGCGGAATCTCACAATTAATTGGAGAAAAATTAGACGTTCCTGCTCCTGATGTTGGAACCAATCCGCAAATTATGGGTTGGATGCTTGATGAATACGAAAAGATTCACGGAAGAGGTTCACCCGGTGTATTAACCGGAAAGCCCATTTCCATTGGCGGAAGTTTAGGAAGAGCTTATTCAACATCATTAGGTGGAGCGTTTGTATTAAAAGAAGCAATCAAGAACAATAAAGAATTATCTTCAAAAACAAACGAATCAATATCTGTTGCAATTCAAGGTTTTGGTAACGTGGGTATGCACATTGCAAGAATTCTTTCTGATTGGAAGTTTAAAGTAGTGGCAGTAAGTAATTCCGATTTGGCAATTTACAATCCAGACGGAATTAATATTTCAAGTTTGGTAAAGGAAAACAAAATTGACTTTAATTTAGCCGGTAACAATACCAAAACCATTTCAAATAAGGAATTATTGGAGTTAAATGTTGATATTTTAATTCCAGCAGCAATTGAAAATCAAATCACTTTAGAGAATGTAAACAGCATTAATTCTAAATTGATTTTGGAAATGGCAAACGGACCAATAAATTCACAAGCAGACGAAATACTTGAAAAAAGAAATATTCAAGTAATTCCCGACATATTAGCGAATGCGGGTGGAGTAATAGTAAGCTATTTTGAGTGGTTGCAAAATCTTTCAGGGGATTATTGGACCGAAGAGAAAGTTAACACTTTACTTGAGGAAAAAATGAAATCATCGTTTAAGGATGTTTATGACCACTCTCAATCAACAGGTAAATCGTATAGGCATTGTGCATTTTCAATTGCATTAAAACGTTTAATTAATGCAGAAAATGCAAGAGGAAGTATCTAATTCAAGGAAGGATTGGGTCCAAGTTAATGAATAGACTCCTCCACAACTTTTCCTCACCACATCATCCTTTGCTATTTAATGAATAAATTTAATATTCGGTTATAACTAAATTATATTCAATGTGTGTTTATTTCTGCTTAAGAATCAACTATGCTTTTTAATTGTTTTAAATTTAGTGGCATATTTAAATGGAACAAAATATTGTAATTAGGGGAGCCAGACAGCACAATTTAAAGAATATCAATGTCACTATTCCTAGAAATTCCTTTACTGTAATTACTGGTTTAAGTGGTAGTGGCAAATCCTCTCTTGCCTTTGATACTATTTATGCTGAAGGTCAAAGAAGGTATGTGGAGAGTTTAAGCTCTTATGCCCGTCAATTCTTAGGGTTAATGGACAAACCCGATGTAGATTTTATTAGTGGATTATCCCCTGCAATTTCAATTGACCAAAAATCAACAATACACAATCCTCGTTCTACTGTTGGAACAGTAACTGAAATCTACGACCATTTAAGATTACTTTTTGCAAGAGCCGGAACACCATATTGTCCAAATTGTAATTTAGTTATTGCTCCTCAAAGCCCCTCTCAAATCACCGAATCATTATTGACAAATACCGCAAGTGAACCCGGTCAATTTATTATAATTCTTTCTCCCGTTGTAAGAGGAAAAAAAGGAACTTATGAAAAGCTTTTTGACGATTTTAGAAAACAAGGATTTTCAAAAGCCAGAATCGACGGTGTTATGGATGTTGATTTTTCAGAAAATAATCCTACACTTGAAAGATACGGCAGCCATTCAATTGATATTTTTATCGATAAGTTAGACGCAAGTATTGCTGAAAAATCAAGATTACAAGAATCAGTTGAAACCGCATTAAAAGCAGGTTCGGGACTTTTAATTTCATTAATTGGAAGAACCGGTTCAGAACAATTAACCGAAATGTTATATTCTCAAAAAAATGCCTGTCCAAAATGCGGATTTAGTATTGAAGAACTTGAACCAAGAATGTTTTCGTTTAATTCTCCCTTTGGTGCCTGTACTAATTGTCACGGATTAGGAATCCAAAGCGAGTTCGACCCAGATTTAATTATTCCTGATAAGACCAAAACACTTTTAGACGGAGCAATTGAACCTTGGAATGGAATGTTTAAACATTTCAGATTACAACAATTATCTGCTGTTGGTAAAAATTATGGTTTTGATATTACTACTCCTGTTGATATGCTTAGTAAAGAGCAGTTGAAAATTATTTTGTATGGGACTACTGAAGACATTCAATTTAAATTTAAATCTAAAACAAGCAATTCAACTTGGCAAAGAGAAGGCGGTTTTTCTGGAGTAATCCCGTCTATGCAAAAGCAAATACAAGAAACCGAATCGGAAAGCAAACGAGAAGATTTAAGAAAATATCAATTTGACTTTCCCTGTCCAAAATGTAAAGGGTTGAGGCTTAAACCAGAATCACTATCGGTTAAATTGGCCAACAAGAACATAATTGAAGTTACTAACTTTTCAATATCTATGATGCCAGAATATTTTGCATCACTTAAATTATCAGACAATAAACAGACTATTTGTAAACCAATATTAAAAGAAATTAATTCTCGTTGTGGATTTCTTATTGATTTAGGTTTAGGCTATTTGTCTTTGTCTAGAGCAGCAGGAACTTTATCGGGTGGAGAAGCTCAAAGAATTCGTTTAGCAACTCAAATAGGGAGCGCATTAACTGGTGTTCTTTATGTTTTAGACGAACCTTCTATCGGCCTTCACGCACGAGATAATTCAAAACTGATTAAGACTCTAGGGAAATTAAAGGATTTAGGAAATACTTTGGTGGTAGTAGAACACGACGAAGAAACCATTCGAAGTGCTGATTATGTAATAGATTTAGGACCTGGTGCAGGAGTGCACGGCGGAAAAATAGTTGCCGAAGGTACTCCAAAAGAAATTATGGAAGATAAAAACTCACTTACTGGCGCTTATTTGCGAGATGATTTGTTTATTCGAGTTCCTTGGAAAAGAAGAAAATCCCAGCATTTTATTTCATTAAAAGGAGCGAAAGGAAATAATCTAAAAGATTTATCAGTGAAAATTCCAATTGGTGTTTTTACTTGTGTAACTGGTGTTTCTGGTGGAGGAAAATCCACATTAATTCTTGAAACTTTAGAGCCAGCAATTGCCCAAAAACTTTATTCGGGTAAAAGAAAACCCCTTCCTTTTGATTCAATAGAAGGTTTTTCTGCTTTTGATTCGGCAATTACCGTTGACCAATCACCAATTGGTCGTACCCCGAGGTCAAATCCAGCAACTTATATTGGGGTATTTTCACCCATAAGGGAATTGTTTGCCTCTACTCCTTCTGCTAAATCTAAGGGATTTGGTCCGGGAAGATTTTCATTTAACGTTGCTGAAGGCAGATGTGCAAATTGTGAAGGAGAAGGACTAATTAGAATTGAAATGCACTTTTTACCAGATGTTTATGTAATTTGCGAGCAATGCAAAGGGAAAAGATACGATGCTCAAACCCTTTCAGTCACCTATCGAGATAAAAACATTGCTGATATTTTGGATATGACTGTTGAAGAAGCACTTACTTTCTTTGCAGCTCATCCTTCAATTAATAAGAAATTACAAACTGTTTATGATGTCGGTTTAGGTTATATTAAATTGGGCCAATCATCCACCACTCTTTCTGGAGGAGAAGCACAAAGAATTAAGTTAGCTTCAGAATTGGCAAAAAGAGATACTGGCAGAACAATGTATGTATTAGACGAACCGACTACTGGTTTGCATTTTCAAGATATTGATAAATTGTTAGCAGTTTTACATCGGTTAGTTGATAAGGGTAATACTGTCATTGTAATTGAACATAATTTAGACGTAATTAAAACTGCCGATTGGGTAATTGATTTAGGTCCTGAGGGAGGAGAAGGAGGAGGAAAAATAATTGCAGAAGGAACTCCCGAGCAAGTATCTAAAATTCCATCAAGTTTCACCGGTCAATATCTTAAACCAATAATCGAAAGTCGCGGAAAAACCAAAGAAACAAATAGCTAAATAATTTCAAACAAAATAACTATTAGTTTAAAATATGAACAAACCAAATTATTCTGCTCCTCATTCTCCTGGTGTGTATATTATGCGAGACGGGCAGAATAAGGTTTTATATGTTGGAAAAGCCAAAGACCTCAAAAACAGAGTAGATTCATATTTTAATGATAATAACGACCATCTTCCAAAAACTCTAAAATTAGTCAGTCTAATTAAAAGTATAGAGTTTATTGTCGTTCATTCGGAGGCCGAATCTCTTATTCTTGAAAACAATTTAATTAAGCAGTTTCAACCCCCCTACAACATTTTACTAAAAGAAGGCTCGGCGTATGGTTATGTTAAGATGACTGCTGAAGACTTTCCAAGAATTATGACTGTAAGAAATTCCACAATTAAAAAAGGAGAAAAAATAATCGGACCCTTTCCATTTGGAAGTTCACGAATAACTGCAGTCAGATTGCTTCAAAAAACTTTTAAAATAAGGGTGTGTAAAACAATGCCCAACAAACCCTGTTTGCAATATTATTTGGGTTATTGTTCCGCTCCTTGCGATAATAAAATTTCTGCTGATGACTATTCAAAAAATGTTCAATCTGCAATGCTAGTTTTATCTGGTCAAGTAAGTAAAGTAATTGAGCAAATAAATGAAAAAATGAAGCAATCCTCGTTAAATGAAAATTATGAGGCTGCAATAGAATATAGAAATCAGATTAAAGCTCTCCAGAAGATTTCACAAACTCAAGATGTTGAAAGACCAGCAGAAAAAAATCAAGCAATTATTGGATTTTATCATACTGGTTCGGTGTTTTACATTCAAATATTGAATATAATTCGAGGAGTATTAAGAAGCAGAGATTCCTTTGTGGAAGAATCTGTAAATCCCAATGAATTTGTAAGTGAGTTCCTACGAGCATATTATGTAAGTAGGGAAATACCTGATGAAATTGTACTTAGAACTTTACCCGAAGACCACGAAGAATTGAAAAACTGGTTTACTACCAAAAGCAACAAAAAAATAGAAATTATGATAGCTAAAAATTCAAGTTTGGCAAACCTTATGGATTTAGCTGAAAAAAATGCAGCATTATTGCTTATGCAAGAATCAACTGGTGCCAAAAATTCATATGCAGCCAAATTGCCTTCCGAGGCCGTATTGAGTTTACAAAGAGCATTAAATTTACAATATCCTCCGTTTAGAATAGAGTGCTTTGATATTTCCCATTTATTCGGTAACTTTATTGTGGGTTCTATGGTAAGTTCGGATAATGGTGAACCTTACAAAGCAGGATACAGGAAATTTAGAATTAGAACAGTAACTGGAGGAAAATCCGACGACCCTGCTTCAATTAAAGAAATAGTGTATCGACGTTATAGTAGGTGTTTACGAGAAAGATCGAAGTTACCCGACCTTATTGTAATTGATGGAGGAAAAGGTCAACTGCACGCAGCATTAGACTCTTTAAACGAATTAAATTTGGATATTCCTTGCATTGCACTTGCTAAAAAATTTGAAGAAATTTATTCTCCCGATGAAATGCAACCAATCGTACTTGACAAAAAGTCTTCGGCATTAAAATTGTTGCAAAGTGTTAGGGATGAAGCTCACCGATTTGGAATCACTTATCATAGGAAATTAAGGGGAAAGGCCGCTTTAACTTCACCCAAAGAATTCAATTACGAATGATAAGTCAAAGTGGGGGGTATTTATCTTTTAGTTTTTTAAATTATATTTAGATTTAAATTAAGTTTATAATTTTGGCAATGAGGATACTGTCCCAGTCGGATGCCTTATGGCAGTATGACGAACGAGGTAGCTTCCGAGCCAAAATTATAAATTTTGACTTTACTTTGCCAAATCTTCTTCTGAATAAATAATTGCTGAATCTAATTTGGTCCAATTGTAAAGTTCATTTTCCTTAAAGAATCTTTTAAGTTCAGCTTTTGCAGTTTCACTTGAATCAGAGCAGTGTAGAATGTTGCTTTGAATGGATAATGCAAAATCTCCGCGTATAGTTCCAATTTCAGCTTCGCTTGCCTTTGTAACTCCTGCCATTTTTCTTAATACCTTTGGCGCATCATAACCTTCAACTGCCATTGCAATTATTGGTGAACTCTTCATAAAAGCTTCAATTCCAGCAAAAAAAGGTTTATCTGCCAAATGAGCATAGTGTTCTCTTAAAAGAGTAGAGTCTGCCTGCATCATTTTCATTCCTACAATCTTAAATCCTCTGTTTTCGATTCTTTCTACTATCTTTCCAACCAAACCTCTTTGCAAGCAGTCTGGTTTAAGTAATACTACGGTTCTTTCAATTGCCATATTTTCAATTCTCCATTTTGTTTAAATATTTTTTAAATTGTCTTAGCAAAGGTAATATTAATCAAATGCACTTAAAAGTTTCTTGTTCGTACAATTGGAATTTAAATTATAATTATACTTATTAAACTATTCGAGAATTCTTTGGAGGCAATCAATTTGAGAATAATGTTATTTGGAGAACCGGGGGTAGGAAAAGGAACATTGGGTTCCCGACTATCAGAGAAATATTCTATACCTAGACTATCGACTGGAGATTTATTCAGAGCAGAAATTGCAAAATCTACTCCTTTGGGTCAGAAAGTAAAAGAATACATAAACAGCGGTCATTTAGTTCCTGACGAAATCGTTTTAGAAGTGGCAAAGCAAATGTTTTCAGTAGATTATAATAACGGCTTTATTTTGGACGGATTTCCAAGAACGGTTCCCCAAGGAGAAGCATTTAGTGCTATACTCAAAGAACACGATTGGAAAATGGATGCTATAATATTAATCAAGGTTCAAATTGAGGAGATAATCCGGCGTTTGTCTGCAAGAAGGCAATGTGAGAGTTGCGGAGCATCATTTAACTTAGTATCTTCGCCCCCCAAAGTAGCTTGGGTATGTGATAAATGTTCTGGCAAATTAATCCAAAGACCCGATGACGAACCGCAAGTAGTCCGAGAGCGTTTATCTGTTTATCAAGAGCAAACCAATGCGGTTGTAAATTACTATCGAAGAAAAGGTTTGTTAAAGGAAATTGATGTGACTGGTTTAAGTGTGAACGAGTCCTTTGAATCTTTAATCAAACTAATTGAAAGTAGTTAATCAAAGAATACTTAACTCTTAATAAGAAAAATATCCAAAATTATCAAAAGGTAGTAATTAGATAAAATGATATATTGGATTATTTTTCTTATTTGCAGTTTTTTGTTTGTTTTAACTCTATTCAACTCTTTTTCTTGGTTGAAATTAAAACCATTTGAAAAATTTTTTGGTTCTTATTTTGTTTCAATTCCAATTAGTGGCCTTAGTGTTCTCGGTTTGTCATTTTTATTAGGGGGCTTTCAAATCAGCGTTATCCTTTTAGCTAGTTTAATATTTCTAGTTCTATCAATAATTATTTTTCTAAAAAGTAAGGAAAATCAACAATCCTTTTTAAAAGTTTTTCTAACAAATTTGAAAAAACCAAGCCTGTCAACAATACTTACTATTTTTATTTTCATTGCAGCTCTGTATCTTTCAAGCATCACTTATCTTAATCCGACAATTTACGGATTGAATACCAATAGTATAGTTGCCCCTGACTTTCCTATACACTATTCGATAGTCAATTCGTTTGTATATGGAATTAATTCTCAAAGTTTATCTGGCGGAATTTCAAATATGGCGTACCTAAATAGTGCGTTAACTTATCCTTTTCTTCCTGATTTCTATTCTGCAATTTTTGTAAAAGGAGGTTTGGATTATCGAACCACGTTACTACTTATTGTTCCATTTATGATTAGTGGTTTTACTTACTTGCTTTATAGTTTCTTCTTGAGGTTTACAAATAACAAAAAGTTAGAATCACTTTGTGCAGTTTTTATTCCATATTTTGCGGGAGGTACGAATTTTATAGGGATTTTTCAATTAATCTATCAAAAAGGATTGACAATATTACCTACAATTTTCTATCATTTCTCTACTCCTGGGAACTATGCATACGAATATTTATGGAATCTGTCTGACAATATGCTTACTTTGCAAAGGTCGATTCTATTTGGATATTCTATTTTAATTTTTTTAGTAGTTTTGCTTTGGTCTCAAAGAAATGAAGCGAGTGAGGTGCGTCTAAAATATTTATTTTTAATTGGATTTATTGCTGGTTTACTTCCATTAATTTTTGCCGAAGGTTTAATCATAATCGGTATGATATGTGGAACCTATATTCTATTTTCAAACAAGTGGGATATTAAAAAAATAATAATAGGGGAATTAGCCTTTTCAATTCCATTTCTTCTACTTTCAATTCCTGTTTTAATTTATGTATCAAAAAATGTAATTGGTCAGCACTTTATCTATTTTCATCCTTTCTGGCAAAATTATTTGTCTTTGGGAGTATCGCCATTAAATTTCATTATAGCTAATTACTACCTTATTCCATTTTTCACATTAATTGGATTGATATTTTTAGATTGGCAACAAATTTGGTTAATCTTAGGTTTCATTTTCGTATTTGTACTCTCAATGTTTATTTCATTTCAACCCGGCTCGTATGATAATAATAAACTACTAATGTTTACCTTGATTGGCGGAGGTATTGTCACTGTAATTTTAATCTTTAAAATTAAAGAGCTAATTCTAAGATTATTAAAAACAAAATCTCCAATTGCAAATTACTTTCTTACTTTTGTTTCCCTTTTATTTTTCCTTACCTTTTTAATTTCTGGTTTTGTTGCATTTTGGTATGTTTATTTTGGAGGTTCAGCTATTTTGTTTACGCCCTCTGATATAAGTCTTGGAAACTGGGTATTGCAAAATACAGCGTACAACAGTGTATTTGTAAATTCACCATATACTAGATATTCTATTCCGATGGAGTGGGCGGGAAGGTCTACGGTAATTGGAGGTTCGTTCTTGTGGACTTGGGGATATGGTCAGCAAGCTCCATTTTATACGCTAAAAAGAACAATTGATGTTAATATGATGATTCAAAAACCCCTAAATTCAGCATCTTTGTTTAAAGAATATTCCGTAAACTATTTGTTATTGTCAAATTATCCCACTAATTCCTCACTTATACCAGAAATTTCGGAGTTAAATTCCACTTACAAAGTTGCTTATCAGAACAACAATTACATTGTTTACAAAATAAGTTAAAAACAAAATTAAAAAAAAGTAGAGTAACTTTTTCAAGTTACTTTTGCAGTTCCGTAAAAATGCCATCTGTTTCCAGACTTTCTTAATACTGCCATAATGTCGCCCACTTTTGCGCTAACTGGTTTTTTAAGTTTTAACACAAAGACGTGTTTACCTTTTCCGCCTTTTGCCTTACCCATTACAAAACCTACGGTGGTGGCAGTACCAATTCCAAGTACTAACGGTTCCATTTCAACAAATCCTTCGGAGAATTTCACTCCTCCTGCCCTTACTATTGGTTTAAGTTCGGCATTACATTCGTTAATTAATGGAGATAAACTTCCCGGTAAACCAACTACGCTTCCAACCAAAGCGTCCGCTCTAGTATATGCGGGGTCGAGTAGGGTTCCTACTCCGATTAATCCGCCCGGTTTAGCAGAATCTAATTTACCATTGGCATTTAAGCTTGTAATCTTAGTGGTGATTGGTTTGTAATTTTCCTTTTCTTTCTTTACAATTAGAAGTCCGGGCATAATTTCAATAGAATCACCCACTTTAAGAGTGCCTTTTACAATTGCCCCACCCAAAACCCCGCCTGCCAACTCTTTAATTTTAGTTCCAGGTTTGTTAACATCAAAACTTCGTGCTACCATCATTAATGGAGCTACAGTTTCATCTCTAACTGGAGTTGGTATGGTGGTTTCAATTGCATAAATTAATGCTGAAAGATTAGTACCGGTAACAGCTGAAATTGGAACAATTGGGCTTTTATCATAAGGAGTAGATTTTAATAATTCTTTAATTTGGTTATAGTTTACCACTGCTTGTTCTTTGGTAACCAAATCTACTTTTGTTTGAGCAATAACTACGTTTTTTATTCCTACTGCTTGAAGTACCAATAAGTGCTCAAGAGTTTGTGGTTGAGGACATAACTCATTTGCTGCAATAATGAATAATGCCCCATCTACTATCGAACTTGCCGCAACTGCGGTTGCCATTAATGTTTCGTGACCGGGTGCATCAACAAAAGAAACTTGTCTAGTTTGAATTGTGTCCGAACCACAATTTGGACATTTCTTTTCAATAGTATAATTGTATGGACTGGCGCATTTTTCACATTTTCTAAATGTAGCATCAGCATATCCCAGTTTAATTGTAATTCCTCTTTTAATTTCCTCAGAATGAGTGTCTGGAAATCTTCCAGTTAAAGCGTGCACTAAGGTTGATTTTCCGTGGTCAACGTGGCCGGAAGTCATAATGTTTAATTGAGATTGTGGCAAAATTGATTACCTTATTTTTTTTAAAAAGAATTTAACAATAAAATATATTGGGGCTGCAAGTAATTTATATTTAAGCTATTTGGCAGTTTATTGAACTCCTTTAAGTCTTTGTACGATAAATTGACGATTTAATGTTGCAAGGAAAGGTAAAAGTCTCGGACCTTCTTTTTTACCTACCAAAACAGTATAGGCTGCTTGGAAAAAGTCCTTAACCGAAATTTCATTTTTAATTGAAACTTCTCTTGCTTTTTCTGCTTGTTTAGTTTGGTCAAAATTATTTGCAAAAAAGTCTGCAAATTCTGCCAAAGCATTTTGTTGTCCTTTTGATAAATCCAAAAATCTTTTCACTCCTTCGGTTTGTTGAAGGATGCTTATTTTATCTGCCGGGTCTGCATAGGATTCAAGCCAAACTTTTGCTGCTCTTTCGGTTTCTTTCAAGTCTTCTTTTTCAAGTTCAGTTAGTGGCGAGCCCTTTGCATTTTCCATTGCAGTTAATAGGTTCACGTGTGGAATTTGAATTAAATAAGCAACAAGGGAGAAACTTGGTTTCCATCTATCAATGGGTTTTTCAAGTTCATTTCTTGATACTTGTGATAGTGCAAAAATTCTAGGTTCATCCGGATCTCTTGCTTGTTTTCTGCCAAAATAACTATCTGCAAAACTTTCATAGTCATCGTAAAGTTTTGGAATGGTGTCTGCATAAGGTGAGAAGTTAATTGCAGTTCTGGGTTTGTATTTTACTACTAAGAATCTAAGAATCTGAGGAGAAAGTAAATTTGTAATTTCTTGTGCTGATGTTCCTACTCCCTTTGAACTACTCATTTTCTTTCCACCAACTAAAAAGAATTCATAAGCCATATCAAATGGTGGAGTATAATTGAAAAGTTGTACGCTAGTTGCATCAGCCACTTCTCTTGAGCCTCCTACAGTATAGTGGTCTTTTCCTCCACCTTCCATAGTTACGTTATATACTTTAAATTGAGCAGCCCATTGTACTTTCCAGGTGAGTTTACTTCCTCCATCAAATGGACTTCTTCTACCTGAAAAATTACATCCTTTTGAATATTTTGCTCCCGAGCAAGTATAAGCAACCGTTTTTCCATCAAAATCGTGAGCAAAGGTGGTGCCAATTCTTCCACACGATTCACATAAAACGTGAATAGGCAGCCAACCAGAATCTTTCTTAGTTCCACTAATTTTCGAATTTATTTGAGTAACCAAATCCGATTTTTCAAGTGATACTCGAATTAAATCATTGAATTTTCCATCTCGATAATCCTTTGCAGTTGAAACAATTTTGGGGTGGTTTCCAACCTTTTCAAACGCTTCAATAAAATCGTTAGCATATGCTTGTGCATAATTATCGTAACCCGCAATTGGACTTGGAATATCGCAAAGAGGCATTCCCATATATTTTGAGAATTTTTCGCTTAAATCAGCAGAAATACTATCCATTGGGTCAAAATCATCAAAACGATAGATAAATGATGCCTTTGCACCAGCATCTAATAATGCTCGATACACTACGTCGTGTAATATTACTCCCCTTAACGCACCAACGTGAATTTTGCCACTTGGGGTTTTAGCATCAGAAACAACGTGATTTACATCTGGATATTTTTCAAGCATCTCTTTTGCAAGTGAATCTGCCCAGAACATTCTATTTTCATTTTTTTGTTCTTTTTCAATCGGCAGTTTTTTAGTTTCATCTGGTGGAGTTTTGGTCTTTGTAGATTTTTTTACTTTAACGTCTTGATTGGTCATTTGAGTTTATCCGATTAATTTTGATTTTTTAATTCACTAACAATAATGCAATTTGAATAATAAGGGGCACAATTTTTTAATAATGTTTATTGGCTCTGTTTTACGGTTGTACCCACTCTATTTCGTAGTATTCAAAACTTCCATTACTTAAATTGATTCTTTTTACTAGGTAATGAGTAACTGAAGATTCTCTATCACAAATTGAAAGAATTAAATCTAATCCCAATTCTCCCGAATTTGCAATTGCTTGAGCAAGTTGTCCTCCACCAATTTCTTCTTCTTCTGAAAAACAAAGCATAGCGTATTTTGCATTATCTGCTTTTGGTGTTTGTATTCCTTCTTTTTTTCTATGATAAAGCAAAAAGTCAAGCTTTCCATTTGTTTTAATGTCTTTTTTACCGGGAATGGCAAGAATGAATGTTTTTCTTACTCCATGTGCCACTCTAATTGCCCTAGCCCATTCGGAAATTAGGAGTTTACTTGCTCGTGGAAATACGTGAATTACGTGCTTTGAATGCATCCATTCCTCATTTGATAAGTTGGGTAATGCCCCAGGCATATACAGACGAAAATGAGTTCCAAACTTAAATCCAGTTTTTAGAACAAATCCCTTTAGTCTTAAATCTTCATAAACTTCGTAAAGAGATAAGAAGTCCGAGCGTCTTTTTACTAATTCATAAACTAATCGTTTTTGTTCATTATCAAGTTTCTGTCCCTTTTTTTCAAGTTCAGCTTCTAATGATTGATATTTGGATTCACGATTTAACTGTGCTTTGGACATTTCTTCAGGAAGAGTTATTTTCAAATTTCCAAATTTAGAAAGAAATAATGTTTCGTAAGCATCAAGTTTTAGAAATTGACCGTGTTTGTTTGCTTTATAAGTTCCAAACTGACCGAACCAGTATTTATCGTAAAGTATCAAACCTTCTTCATTGTTGTCGATGATGCACATTAAATCATCATAGAAAAACAAACCCCTTGATTTTACTTTTGGACTTTTGAATTGTTTGGTGGGGTATTTTACTTGTGTTTGAGAGTTGTAAGGTCCTTTTGCTTCTTCAATTGCTCTTGCAATTATTCCCCGGTCCCTCCAATCTCGATAACAAAAATATCTTGCCAAGAATTTTGGTCCTTGAAATTTGCCCGCAATAAAATTGAATGTTGTTGGTTTGCCTTCAAAGTTGCAAGCGGAATTTCTTACATCTATTAAGTATAGTGCTTCTTCTGCAAGTAATTTGAGGGTGGTTTTGCTATTTTGATAACTAGAACCAAAAAAACTTCGGTCAAGTGCCTGAACAGATATTAAATCAGTAACTAGTAATTCATCGTCTTTTAGTTCAATAGTAACTGGCAATTAAATCTCCTCTATTTAATATCTTGATTTTACTATTAATTATATTAGCACATTATTAGCACTTATTTTTAGTTTGATGCTTTGAAATTTTTTTAATAATTTAAGAATGTTAATCAAAAAATTCTTTTTTTTCACTAAGGGCTTTTTTAATATGTTGTCGTTAAAATAATATTAATGGCAACCAACGAACTACAAATGCTCAAGCAAAAGGAATTCGCCTTTGAAGACTTTGAAGTTACGTTGAAAACACGAGTTTCAAAAGAATTTAAAACTCACCAACCAGAATGGAAACATACTCTTGAAGTTGTTAAAAACATCAAGCGTCTTGTTACTATGGAAGGAGGAAAACTCGACATTTTAGTTTGCGCAGCTTATTTTCACGAATTAGGTCACATTGCAGTTGAAAACGGAACTTCAGAATTTGTCGGTAAACCAATTTATGTTCAAAGAGGATTAGTTGCAGGACAAAAAGCAAGAACAATTTTATCTGAATTATCCTTTGACCCAAAGAAGACTCACGAAGTTGCAAACTTATTAGAATCAAACAATTCTTTAGAGTTAAAACGTGCACATCACGTGTTTGATTGAGAATTAAATGGCTAGTGGAATTCTACGAAATATAAAAAAGCCACCCAATTCAAATTTTCAATTTAAGAATTTTCCAAAAAAAGTTCTTAGAAAAATAAATTCTCTTAACACTCCTAAAAAAATTACTTCTTACATTGATAATCTTAATTACAATTATTCGGATTCTTCTCTTTCTCCATTAGATGTTTTGCAAGAAAATAAGGCGCAATGTTTACAAGCCGCATTAACTGCTAGTTGTTTATTTAATTATCATAATCATCCTCCTTTACTTTTAGATTTAAGAGCAGTAAGAGACGAAGACCACGTTCTTTGCATTTATCAAGTAGATGGCTATTGGGGCAGTATAGCAAAATCAAAATTTACTGGATTAAGGGGAAGAGACCCAGTTTATTCATCTATTAAAGAACTCGCGTTAAGTTATTTTGAAAATTACTTTAATTTTGCAGGGCAAAAAACTCTAAGAGAATATTCCATTCCATTGAATTTAACTCAATTTGATTCTAAAAATTGGATGACAAACACCGATGTTCAAAGTAGCATTGCAATAAAATTAGATTTAATTAAGCATTACTCCCTGTTTTCAAAATCCCATACGATTTATTTATCAAGAGTAAGTGGAGTGCGTTTTACTGCCGGAACAATGGATTCTAAAATTAAGAACTTAAGCGAATTAAACGAAATTAAAAAATAAGTTTTGTTAAATTTTTCTTATTCTTAATTCGGTATGCTTTTTCAAAAATTGTTTAACATCAGTTTCTGATTTATTAAAATGAGCTCCCTCAGTTTGCATTTTTATTGCAGAAACTGCACTTGCAAATTTTAACGATTCAGTGATAGTATCAATCATCCCTGTTTCTGTTAATTTAGAAGTTGTATTTATTTTAGAAAAATAATAATGTGAGAAACCTGCCATAAACGAATCTCCTGCTCCTGTGGTGTCAATTATTTTTACTTTAGCGCTTGGAATGTGAAATATCTGTTTGTTGTAACAAGCATAGGCTCCATTTTTTGCATCAGTTACGACCTTTACCTTTCCCGGAAGGGATTTAATCGACTCAACAATATTTTTCTTTCCAGTATATTCTTCTGATTCTTCGGCATTCATAATTGCTATTTCAAATTTATCGTGCATTTTAGTTAATTGGCCAAGCTGTTTTGAAATCATTGTGATGCTTGGAGCAAAAACAATCTTCTTTCTGTTAATTTGAGCTAATTCAACTGCCAATTTAAAGAGTTTAAAATTTTCATTTGATGGCAATGAAGTAAATATCAGTACATCATTTTGTTCAATAGATTTTTTTGGAAGGTGGGTGGTAGTTAAATCATCATTTGCTCCTTTGTAAGTAAGCAAACTTTTCTCTCCATCCGGATAAAGGAGGATTATACTCATTGCTGTTTTTTTATTTTTAATTTTAGCAATGTATTGTATATCGACTTTATTTTTAAGTAAGTTTGAAATTAGCATTTGACCCATAGAATCGGTTCCGATACTTGAGATTATTGTGGAGTTTGAACCTAAATGTTTCAATCCAATTGAAGCGTTTGCAGCACTTCCTCCCGGATGCAGATGTAAATCTTCGATTAATGTTTTAGAACCAAACGGCAAACAGACTAATTGTTGAGTGGATGTGCTGGATATACTTATTTTTTCCAATCCTTTTGTGTAAGCATAAAAATCAACCGAAGTGCCACCAAAAAGTAAAAATTTTGTCATTTATTTTCAATCCACTTAATTCTCTCAATTAGTATTGATTGAGTATTTAATTACTTATCGAAGTATGATTGACTGGACGGTAAAATCCATTCAAATACTAACCTTTTTAACCCTCTAAATGCTTAACAAGTTTTAAGATTTTTATTTAATGAAATATATCTGTAAGGGGGAAAACATATTTGTCAGCTAAAGATTCCAAATCTAAATTGAGCTTAAAAGATTCTTCATTTTTGAAAAATCCCCCAATTGAAGAAAAACCCGAAGATAATTCTAATTTGCTTCCCTCAGATATTGCTTGGAAAATTGCATTGGGAATGATTATAATTGCCGTTATAGTTTTCGCAAGTCAATTCGGTCCATTTTTGTTTTCACGATTAACAAACACTCAAGTTGCTTATAATACTCCAATTCAAATTACCCGTTCGGCTTTACAAATAGCAGTAAATTCCACCATGTTTTTTGGTAATTCTACCTATCAAAATAAAATTGATTTTGAGTCTTGCGACGCTTCGGGAAACTGTACTCCTACATTTAATGCAACAGACCGAAGTTATGCTTGGAGAATTTTTGGTGAATTAGGACTTTATCAAAGAACCCACAGTCCAATTTATCTTAATCAAATGAAAAGTGATTTTTCATCAATTTTGCAAGGAAATTATTCTTGGGGTGCACCATTTTATTCAAGTTATCAAATTGGCCGGACATATTTGGTAATTAATTATACTCCGATGTTGGATTACTATTACACTACAAATAGAGATGCATTAAATGCCCAACCAGGAGACTTATCTCCTGGAAATCCAATGTTAGAAGCCACCCTTGCCAGAGAATACGCATTAACTGCATTAATGCTTAATCAAAGTAATTCAGTAGATTATCTTGAAAGCAAACAATATGTTTTAAGTAATTCATCCTCTCCATTATCGGCTAATAACCAACGAGCAGCATTCTTGGACGCATCTGAATATGAATTAAATCAATCGATTCAAGACGCATCGTCTGAACCATTAGTAATTTCCGATATGCCTGACTTTAAACAAGATGAATGTTGGATTATTTCAGCAAAATATGATTTGTACCGAGCAACTGGAAACAAGTCTTATTTGTCCGACGTTTTAAGTTTCTTTAACCGAGCACATTTTGGTTCACGAAACCCATCTGAATTAAATGTTCAACTCCCCAGTCAAATTCATCCCTGTATTGATGTATTAGAGCAAATTGCCGCTCCAAATAATTCTTATTCATACGATGCTGATTTTCTCTTACAAGATTATGTAGTAAGGTCGTGGGATTCACCAGCTTCACCAATTTGCAATGGAGATGGAGGATTTCTCTCAGTTGTTCCCCAAGACCCAACTGCACCAGTAAGTTGTATCTATCAATATAAATCGGATTCAGATGCCGGCTATTCAATTTATTTACTTGCAAATGACAATAATACTGCATATAGACTCATAGGAGATTGAAAAATTCTTTGAATACTAAATTATTTACTAAATCAACTTTTCTTGTGACTATTTTTGCATTTGTGTTTATCATTGTAGGCGGAACTCATTTTGCTAATGCATCAACATTACCTTCTTCTTGTGTAAATGGAGTTGCAGGAGCATATTGTGGAACTTGTAGTTCAGAAGGTTATCCCGGTTCAGGTGCATCTTGTTCGCCCGCAGGAACTCAATGTTGTAGTTCCAATGGTCAGTATTGTACCTGTCCAAGCGGACAAAGTTGTTCAGATGGAAATTGTTATAATAATAATAAATGCGGTTCAACAACCGGCGGAGTACCTACCTGTAAATATGGCGGAAATGCAGGAAGTTGTAGCAGTTATTCGCAGTGTCAATCCGGTTGTAATTCAGCGGGCTTCCAAGTTCAATGTTTTCAAACATCTTGTCCTTGCTTAGAATGTGGAAATATTATTCCTGCTTGTCAAATAGCAGTAAGTACGGTCAAATGCACTACGAGCACAACTAATTCAACTTCAGGTACTACATCCGGCACAACTACTGGCACCACTTCAGGAACTACTTCAGGTACTACTTCAAGCACAACTACTGGCACCACTTCAGGAACTACCACTACTACTAGTTCAAGTTCCGGCGGAACCGGGTGTACTAATCCATATTATGTTACTGATTGTTCTATTTGTGCAGAAAATGCAGTGCAAGCTACAGGAACATATTATTGTTCCGGTCCAGTTGCTAACATTGGCGGAACAAATTACTATTCTTGCGTTGTTTGTTATTCGAGCGGAAGCACAACTACAACTACTACCACCACTACCACGACCACTACTACATCAGTTTCAGGAACAACCGCATCAGGTACTACTTCTGGCACCACTTCAAGCACTACTACCACTACCGTTACTGGTACTACTACTGGCTCTACGACATCTTCTACTTCCGGAACCACTACTACCACTACCGTTACTGGTACTACTACTGGCTCTACGACATCTTCTACTTCCGGAACCACTACTACAACTGTTACTGGTACTACCACTGCTACTACTACTGTACCCAGTACAATTACTGGCTCAACCATTGGCACTACTACTGGTTCAACCACTACCACTACTATAAACGGCACCACAACTACGGGCACTACTACTGGTTCAACCACTACCACTACTATAAACGGCACCACAACTACGGGCACTACTACCGGTTCAACCACTACCACTACTATAAACGGCACCACAACTACAGGCACTACTACTGGCTCCACCACAACTACTTTAGCAAGTACAACCACTACTGCAAATGTTTGTCCTGATGGCTGTTTTGATGCTGCTTGTCCTTGTGCCACTGGTTCTTATTGTGTAGATACTGGTCAAGGTTATGGAGTATGTCAAACTCCAATCAATTCAACTTGTACTGCAAATTATACTCAATTAGCATCTGCTCCTGCAACAGGAACTCTTAACATAAATTCTGGATGCTCATTGTATTTCTGTGAATCAGCTTCAAATCAAGGAACAATAAGTGGTTCAAGTTATAGTATAGATTCAGTACCAAACAGGTACGGAGATATTGGCCACCAATACTTGCCAGTTTGTCAATCCACCACATCAAAAGCAGATACTTTGCTTGCCGGATTTGGAATTAATCCTCCTGTATCCAACTTTGTAGAATTTAAGAATACTACTACGTCAGGTTCTAACACCGTGAATTACACTGTTGGCAATCAAGGTTCAGTTGCAGTTGTTATGAGTATTTGTGCTGGAGAAAATTGTTCTTCAATTGTAAATTCAGCCGGTTCAGACTGCAGTAACCAACTCTATCAAAATGGAACTGATGGAAACGAATCAACTATAATTTCATTGTGCTCGAACCTAAACGTTGGAACTTACGTAGTAAATACCACTCCTGCAAATAACGACGATGTTTCAACGGTAGTTTATGTATTTCCGCCTTATGTAGCTCCAAGCGGAAATTCTGGTTATAGTTATCTTCATATGTCCTGTCCTTTAGTAGTTGATAATAACTTCGCCAATGTACAAGTTCAAATAGTTGCAAATGGTGCACCAATTTGTGACCCCGCTTCAACTACTTTGATGGTAACTTCTCCTGGTCAATCAGTTCCATTTAGTTATAGTTATCCTAGTTGCACTATTGGAAATTACATTAATACATTTACCGTTCCAATAAACTC